>JBFFVR010000031.1:0-10407 GCA_041570685.1 Promineifilaceae bacterium (SeqCode) | reverse complement strand
GTATTTCTTCAGGAGCGCCAGGATCTTGTTGGACCTCCTTAACCGCGCACAAACGACCGGGAAGGCGCAAATCTTCTGCCCGATAAACGTAACCCATCCCGCCCTGGCCTACTAAACTGGTAAGCTTATATCGCTCTTTAAGCGTTGTTCCTTCCTCAAGATGTTCAAGCATTCGCTATTTAATATTTCCTTATTGTCAATATCGATTATAATCCAAATGTTCCATCTTGTGTTTGTGAGGTCTGGAAGATCATGAACGAAAATCCAATTCTGATTGCCCGGGAAGGAAAGCTTGCAGGTGAACGCTGGACAGTAGAGCATAATACGATGCTCATCGGTCGAGGTAGTGATTGCGAGATTGTCCTACCCGAAAGACAAATTTCGCGACATCATGCTAAGATTATCAGTGAAGGCGGCCAGTATATTCTGCAAGATCTGGGTAGCAAGAATGGCACTCACTTAAATGGTGTTCGTGTCCAGGGTTCGACCAAAATCCAGGATGGCGACGAAATTCAAATTGCGTTACGTGTCAAACTCCTCTTTATAGGAACAGATGCGACTGTACCCTTGACTGTTGAGGAACCGGTTCTCGAAGGAAATCTTTCTCTCGACAAGAATCAGCGCTCGGTCCATGTTGGTGATAAGGAGCTTCAACCACCACTATCACTGGCTCAGTTTCGTCTGCTAGAAGTGCTCTATGAAGCCGGTGGCGCGGTCGTGGACAGGGATATGATAGTCGACGTTGTTTGGCCGGGAACTGACGGCATTGGGGTAACAGAACAAGCCATTGATGCTTTGGTGCGCCGGCTGCGGGATCGCTTGTCAGAACTTGACAGTCATGAATACGTCGTCACTGTTCGCGGTCACGGTTTTAAAATAAACAATGATCCTCATTGAGTGATCAGATAGCTCGCTACCACGGATTGAACAGCGGCAAGCCGTTCGCTCAGTTCACTTTCGTTTCTTTCAAGAGCTTGCTCTTCCAGCGCTTTGATTACCTCGAGAAGTTCAGGCTTAACGAGTTCGGCGTTCTCTGACAACAACACCCGTCTTTGTTCATCATCATCAAGTTGAATAAGTTGATTAACCAAGCGAACCTCCGGTGGCGCCTGGCGTTCCATTTCGTTTATGATTGCCGATTGCACTTCCTGTAGCTGCTGGAGTCTATCAACATCTCCTCGTTGTTCCGCTTCCGCTAAATTTGCAGAAAGCACATACATGAAGGCGTCGTCAATATTGCTTTGATCAGCCCTCACAGCCTCACTTTTATCTCCCGCTATCATAATTTCATTTAATGACTTCTGCGCATTATCGATTATTTCTCGAGAGCGGCGTTCCAAAGCTTGCTGCAATTCAACCAAATGGTCCCTTAATGCGATTAGTTCATCGGCATTTATGCCAGCTTTTTGACGCTTCTCAATCTTTTCACTCAACATGATAAAGAATTCATAATTAAAGGCCTGTTGAGCATTCATGACCAGTGCTTCTACGGTTCGTAGGTCTGTCCGGTTAGCCATGACATGTTTTAGGAGCAAATCTGTCGTGAGGCCTCCTTTTTGGTTGATATCTCGAGAAAAGGCGTGTAATGCCTGTTGTTGCTTTTCTAATTGTTTGCCAAAAGTCGCTTCGCGGAAAAGTTGAGCCTGAAGATTAAGCAATCTCAAATACTCTTCCTGTTGGTCACGCGATTCCGCTGCTCCAAGCAGGGTTCGCAACATAGCAAAAAACGTTTCATCGATTTCTTCTTGATGTTCAGTAATCAACTGCGTTCGCGCAACTCTGTCAGCTTCCAAAAGCGTCGTCAATAGTTCCGCTTTCTTTCGCTGGTCATCCAACATTTCAGGCGTGATACCTTCGGTTTCTAGCACTTTCTCAACTAGTGTCTGCAAGCTGATAATCGTCTGAGGCTGAAGCATATAACCTCGTCGCTCTTCGGCCGGCAGTTGATCCATTGACCTGCGCATGAGCTGTCCAATAAGTTTCTGCTCATCGTCATGTGATAATCCCATTTCGACCGGCACATGGACCATGAAAAGTTCATGCTCTGGATCATGATAGAGGATCGGGGTTGTGACCTGGGTCACTGAGTTGCACGTCGGACACTGGACGACATTGAGTACGCCTCCGAGTAAGCTTTCTTTTAGCTGCGGCTCTAATCCTACATCTACTATTTGCCTTACCTCGTCCATAAATTGAGTTCTGCACACCGGACAAGTAATTTGTGTCTGCATGAAATTCTCCAAGTTAACTATTAATAATGCCATCGCTCGAAGACGCACCAGCGACGAGTGTAAGTCTCAAACCTGCCTTCAAGAGATCCCTGATCGACATTCGACATTGGCAGGAACCCTAAAAGAATGCAGGGTTGCTTATTTATTATTTCGCTTTCCCTTAATCGACACAGGGTTTAACGAGCGGTAATGAGAAGGTGAAAGTTGTTCCTACAAGATGTTCTTCGGCAGTGGAAGCGTTGCTACTGAACCAAATACTTCCACCATGCGCTTCAATGATCGCCTTTGTTAAGTAAAGTCCTAACCCCGTTCCTTCTGTATTTCGACTCATAGCGTTGTCTAAACGCGAAAACTTGTCAAATATGCGATGATGTTCGTGAACTGGGATTCCTATACCCTCGTCGCGGACCGAGATCGTCACATAGTCTGCATGGGCTTTGCCGAGTATCTCTATCCGACCACCTTCCGGAGAATACTTGATAGCATTGCTGATTAAATTGTTGAAAACTTGAGTGAGACGTCTTTCATCACCACAAACCAAGGGAAAATCGACCGGGAAATCGCTGACAAGGTGGTGAATCTCGGTTTGATTCTCAAATCGACGTATTGCCTCGATCGCCATTTCAGCTAAGTTTGCCTCATCGCGAATATCCAACTGGAAACTTCCGGCCTGCAGCCGGGATGCCTCTAATAGATTGTCGATCAATTCGTTTAATCTGTCAGCCTCATCTTCGATTACAATTGCATATTCCTGAAGCTGGTTAGGCGACCATTTCGCATCGGGCCGTGCCAAGGTCCCAGCGAACCCCTTGATAATGGACACAGGTGTTTTTAGCTCATGGCTGACGACCGAAATAAATGTCTTCTGGAGTTCTTCCTCTTCTCTCTGACGAGTTAGGTCACGAACATTGGCGATAATATTGGTCGTACGGCTGCGTTCATCTAGAAGCGGAGCATATGTGATCCCGAGGCTTATAGTGCCTGAAGTCATCTTTTGTAATTCACCTTCAACGTATAACGGAGCCGCACCAGGCAAAGGCCATCCATTTGCCATTGCTGTTTCAAGAGTCAGTTCGGTCTTCAGTTCTTTCCAGCGAATCACCTTTTGATGATATTTTCCGATTACATCGCTGACTTCCCAACCAGTCATACGTGACAATGAGGAATTAAAACGGGAAATGACGAGCTGTTTAGTCAAAATCATGATGCCATCGGCGCTTTGCTCGAGGATAGCATCTTGGCGCTGCTTCTCAGCCATAACCTCTTGATAAAGGCGGGCGTTCCTAACTGCGATAGCTGCCTGGTCAGCAAAACTTTGTAAAAGATTGGCCGCGTCGCTACTGATCTGGTAATTCGCCGCCTGGAATACATAAATCATGCCGATGACGGTATCTCCACTCAACATGGGAAGTCGTAAAACCTGAGTCAACCCAATATCAGCTGACTTCGCAAGACGTTGCATGTGACGGGTAAGCTCTGGTATTGTTTCTTGCTCTTCCCCCGGCTCATAAGGCAATCCATGAACCAATGGCAAAAAACGATTGAGCCGGTCTCTAGGCAAACCGTAAACCGCCGCGACACGAAATACTTCGTCGGCAGGATCAGCTAAAACAATTGCGCCAGCTCGGCCTGATATGAATTCCACTGATGCTTGTACAATGATGCGAAGTACATCGGCCAAATCTAGTTCAGATGTTAAGGCCCGGCTGATGGCCAATAAATATTCCCTTTGGCGCACACGATAATCAACTAACATGTCAGGTGAATTCTAGCATAGGGCCAGGGTGACCGCTAACGTCAATCCGGGCACTCGAAATTAATTTCGCCTTTTAGTATGGCAGGGGATCGCTTCTAGAAATATCAGGGGCTATTAAGCCAATCCACACTTCTATCAAGAAACTGAAGATGGATCAACGCCGGCCGCTTTTAAGGCTCGATTGTAGGCCGACTTTGCTTTTGCATTTTGAATTCGCGCTTTCCGAATTTCATCTGGCGACATGTCGTCGGTAATTTCGACAAATTCTGGCTTTGGTATGTCCGAAGGTGGGGCTACCTCTACCACGTTCGACTCAGTTGCAACAGCATCCGCCGGTGCGACTTCTGCTGCGGGTTCCGATGGAGCAGCAGCAACAGAACCACCACTTTCTTTGAACCGCTTCATAGCAGCAGACTTGGCTTTTGCGTTACTAATCCTTGCTTTCCGTTTTTCGTCCGGGGTCATATCATCAGTTAATTCAATGACCTCGTAATCTACTCCAGCCACTGGTACCCTGCCAGTTCCGGCGGACGCCGGGGCTGATTGCGCTGGCACAGCTTCCGTCCCTTGAACCGGAGCCTGGACTGCGGTCGGAGCGGTTTGTATAGTTTGCGGTCCGGCAGCTTTTAGTGCTTTTGCCGCGGCTGATTTGGCTTTGGCATTGGCAATGCGAGCCTTACGAATCTCAGCAGGATCCATATCGTCGGTTATTTCTATCACCGGGTAGTCAACGCCAGGAACAAGGTCGGCAGCTGATTTTTCAGGAGCAATGGTTTCACTTGGTGCTTTTACCGCAACTTCTGCCGTTGCAGCAACCGTTACTCCCGTACGAGCACCGCTCCAACCATGAAAACGAGCGATCTTGACTGCGGTAACTGGATCATTTTTAGCTGCCTCAATAGCCGTAGGCTGTTTCCGATCACCAACGGTTCCAATTCCCAGATTTCCACCTCTTGGTGTACTGGCGGCTTGGCGAGCAGCAATTTTTCTCGCCTGCTTCAGCTGTTCTTGATAATCACCTGTGACCGGCACATCATGTCCTAGGGTGACTGCAGGGTTACGATTTTCACGATCCTTCTGCTGGGTACTGCTTTCCTTTCTCACCACTCGTTCCAAGCCAACCATCAAGCCGGCAAGTAAGGCACCCACTAGCACTGTAAGCGCAACAACTACGCTGGTTATTACCAAGAAATTCATTTAATGATCCCTTTAATAGCCGATTAGCAATTTGATTATACTGATTGAGCTAAAATACTCAAGCTATCAGGCCAAACCACAATATCCTTAATTGCAAATGTCAAAACAGCTCCGCCAATAATCTGCAGAGCTGTTATATGATGCCGAAGGTGGGACTCGAACCCACATGAGCGTAAGCTCACTACGCCCTGAACGTAGCGCGTCTGCCAATTTCGCCACTTCGGCATTCGAATCGGCATTTTACCAACTCACTAAGAAATGTCAATCACACCTACACCTAATTTAGCCCAGCAAAAAGCAATGAATGTATTGTTCCAGAAACTAGGCGTCGAGGATTTTCAAAACGGCCTTGATTAAAAGAATCGTTCAAAGAGTCTCTAATTTCAAAGTCTCAGTTGCCAAATTACCTGCTTCTTGCAAGCCTAGATATTTTTCGACCTGACCTTTAGCGGAGCGCCAGGTTATGAGGTAGGCATCCTGCAATTCTTCTAAAGCCATCCACAGGTCCTGATTACTGATGGGTTTTCCGTCTCGTTTCTTCCAGTCTCGTTGACGCCAACCATGGATCCACTTTGTGGCACCCATGTACACATAATCCGACGTCGTAATCACCAAAACAGAACTACCTGAATCTATTTGACGCATCCCTTCCAGAACAGCGATTAATTCCATTCGATTGTTAGTCGTTCGCGGTACCGATCCGCTGAATTGTTCGGTATCTCCATCGGTCTCGATGACCACAGCCCATGCCCCAGGCCCTGGATTGCCTCGACATGTTCCCCGGACATACATGTGAAGGACATCATCTGGTAATTCAAGTTCAGGCATGAGTTCCATTCGAGCCTGCCGGGCTAATCGATCAACCCGTTCATTCATCGGATTACCAGAATGACCTTTAACCCAGTGCCATTCGATCTCATGATCTTGGACTAATGTTGCTAGTTTCTGCCAAAGATCTCGATTTCGTATTGTTTTTCCCTTCCGTTTCCAACCAGAGGCTTCCCAGGAAACGATCCAGGTAGTTATGCCCATTCGTAGATATTCTGAGTCCGTATAGAAATCTATTTCTGAGGGTCTATTGAGTGCCTCAAGAGCAGCAACAGCCGCCTGCAGTTCCATCCGGTTATTCGTCGTGGATGGATCGTTGCCTGTTAGCACTTTTTCATGCTCGCCTGCTTGTAGAATCGCTGCCCAGCCCCCTATTCCAGGATTTGGATCAGATCCACCGTCACTGTAAATCGTTACCCTCATTAATTCAGATTATCGTCAAACTTATTCTCTAATTAGTTTCAGACCCATTAGTTTCCTGCAGCCCGAGCCTCTAACATATCTTGAATGCGAGTTAATTTGATTCTTGGCCGTCCATTCGCCTGTCCCTGTCCGATCTCGAACTCATTTAGCAGCTGCCAATCTTCGAAGCTGAAGTACATTGGCTGTCTTTCTCGAATAAAAGCCTCAGATTCTTCGGCCGTTGGGTGCGCAGGGTGCAATATCTGACCTGATGCCAAATCTGCCAGCATATGTTTTACGGTCTCAACTGAATCAGGCTTGTTTGTGCCTATGACGCCAGTTGGACCACGTTTAATCCAACCGGCGGTATATTCACCCACGACGTGCTGCTGACTCTCCGGATCGAGAACTCGCCCTTCATGATTTAGGATAACCCCCCAATCAGCGTTAAAAGGAACCCCTGGTAGTTGAACTCCGCGATAGCCGATGGACCTAAAAACCAGTCCCACGGGCAACTCCTCAACATCTTCCGTCATCCGTGGGCGCAGCGTTCCCGCTTCAGTCGCATATAATTCATTATGAGCTAGCCGCATTGAGTTAACGTTCCCTTGTCCATCATTGCATAACTCAATTGGAGAAACCAAAAACCGAATATTAAGCTTTACTTGCTTATCCGTTAAACCTCGACGAGAAAAATTCTCTATGATCTCGACATTTCTAACCGTCCCTCGATCAGCCATAGCCAAATAATCTTTGCTCAGTTCATCAAGTTCAGCTTCATCGGGTCGAACACAAACATCGGCGTCGGCCAATTCACCCAATTCTTTCAATTCGATCGTGGTGAATTTTGCTTGCGCCGGACCACGTCTTCCTAAAATGTGGACTTCTTTTACCTTGCTTTGAGACAGAGCCTTTAGGGCATGATCTGCTATGTCTGTTACCCTGAGTTCGTCGACAGTTCGGCAGAGGATACGAGCTACATCCAAAGCAACATTACCGATGCCGATTACAGCAACACTTTCCTGTGATAGATCAAAAGTGAGATCGCGAAAGTCCGGATGCCCGTTATACCAGGCGACAAATTCTGTCGCCGCATGGCTCCTGTTCAGATCAATACCTGGAATATTTAGATACTTATCAGTTTGAGCTCCCACAGTATAAATAATTTGATGATAATATTTTCTTAGATCTGAGACTTCGATCTCTTTACCAAGTTCGACGAAGCCGAAATATCGAAACCCAGGCTTTGATGCAACTCGATCAAAAACCTTAGTGACCGACTTAATCTTCGGATGATCTGGGGCTACCCCGAAGCGAACCAATCCATACGGAGTGGGCAATCTGTCAAATAAATCAACTTCTACATTTAGATCTTTTTGCTTGAATAGATATTCGGCGGCATAAAATCCTGCCGGTCCGGCTCCGATAATTGCAACTCGTAAAGGCTGTGATTTACCTACCTCAATCATTGCTTACTCCTCCCGATCAAGAGTGTTGTTGAAGCATACTGAGCGAATACCGACAGACGGGAAAACAATACCGAAATCGATTCTTTTTTGATAGAAGATTTCCAACTGGCACAGCCCTGACAGATTACTGTCGATACTGTATGTTTCTGTGTTTTTAAAGCTAAAATGCTTGTTCAAAGGCTAATATTACAGGTCTTCCCCATCCAACATCTGAGTTTCCATGGTATCAATTTGACCCTGATATTGATCGCGCTGAGCCTTCAAGATATCTCCAATGGATATAATGCCGATCAAACGCCCGGCGTCCAAAACTGGTATGTGTCTGAACCTCTTTTCCGTCATCATATGGGCCACCGACATGATATCGTCTTCAGGCACTCCCACAATCACATCCCGCGTCATGACATCAGAAACAAGCGTAAGCTGGAACTGGGATTCTCTGGCAGCAAGACGAACAATGTCTCGCTCTGAAATGATACCGACTACTTTTTCCAATTCATCGGTCACCACCAAGGCACCGATATTGTTCTCAGATAGCAAGCTCACGGCTTTGGCGATCGACTCAATGTAACTGACAGTCACTACGTGACTGCCCTTGGTAGCTAATAAGCTGCTGATATTCATTTCTACCTCCCGCAATGAGCTATTGTAGGGAGGTTCAAATAAGATTAAACCTCCCAAATAAACTCTAACGTGGTATTACTGCTGAGAGTTTTCCACAGGCCGGACAACTTCCATCCGGTCTGAATATAGCGTAACCCGCTTGAGGATCACCGTTAGGATCGTAGAAGGTAAAATCGACGTTAAATACCATCAACATGCGAACTTTTCCACTTTGGTTTGATAACGTCACTGCTTCAGCCAACCATTGGGCGTGTTCATCGATGCTAGTGCCAGACGCCCAACTGAAATTTGGTGGTAGCCCAGGATAACTATCTCCAGTGAGATAACCAAGCTCAGTGAAGCATAATTGTTTTGTGCCACCGAAAGCGCCCCAATATAAATCAACCATCGGCGGGAAATACCAACTATAATGAGTTCCTGCCGGGTGGCCTGAACGAGCTGTTGGTGATGTCGCACCAGCATTATGATGAACCCCTATGCAATCTGCATAATTTGCCGCCCCTGCTGCCGCCATACCACGTATGTAACGATCATCTGCCCAGGCATTATGACCATTGTCAAAACCCGTAGGTGCCAGTGCACCACTAATGACGAGTATATTTGGATTAGCTCCCTTAATCGCCTGATATGCTGGAGCTAGCATATTGTTCACGTAAGAGCTTGGGCTAATCTGGCCGGCCGGCCATTCAAAGTCAATATTTTGTTCATTCCATATTTCGATGGCATCAGGCGCGTCTCCACCCAGAGAAGCAACACCCCTGAGGAAATCTGTGAAAGCACCAAAATTTATTCCATCGGTCGCCGGATAAGTATCCTTCCCTGTAATGCTAACCAGGGCTTTTAAACCGTTGCCATGAGCTTGTCTCACCATATTTGCCACAACACCTGGATCGTCCCCAGGCGCCCATTTGTGCTGAAGTTTGACATAGGTCATACCAATATCACGCATTGTTCCTGGATTGGCGAAAGTCTGCGTTTGTCCGCCAACCACAAACCCAGTTGAGGACGGTGGTGGCGGTCCGGAAGGTGGCGGTGCGACCGGAGGAGGAGGCTGGCCTCCGCCATCTGAGCTACAAGGGACTTTAAGCACCTGGCCAGCATATATCAGGTTAGGATTTGAAATGCCGTTTAGTGCAGACAATTGAGCAACAGTCGTGTTATATCGTACAGCGATTGACGATAGCGTGTCTCCAGGTTGGATCGTGTAGGTACAGCTACCTGAAGGTGGTGGTTCTGTCGGTGGCGGTTCTGTCGGTGGCGGTTGTGTAGGTGGTGGTCCACCAGTGCCACAGGGAACCTTTAAGACTTGGCCGGCAAAAATCAGGTTTGGATTTGCTATTCCATTTGCCGCGGTTATTACCGGAACGGTTGTATTAAAGCGAATCGCAATACTTGATAATGTATCCCCTCGTTGAACTGTATAGGTACAATCACCGGAGGGTGGTGGCTCAATCGGTGGCGCGGGCGTCGGCGGAGGGGCTCCACCTGCCATTGGAATAACTAGCACTTGACCCGCATATATCACATTCGGGTTGGAAATATTATTTGCCGCGACGATGGCAGGCACAGTTGTATTAAAGCTGCGGGCTATTGAATAAAGGGTATCGCCTGGCTTAACCGTATAAGTCGTATCTGCAAAGCTTCCGGCAACCAGCAACATTGCCAGAAGCATGATTGTTAAACCAAATAGTATGCGCGACTTCTTCATGTTATCCCTCCAAGATCGAGCGGTCCTACGATGTAACAGTAATCGCATCCAATAATGATCATAAGTCCGCCACCCACTCAGATTATATACATCTCGACGGTGAGCACAAGCCAAATTTTGGAATTTCAATTATAGTTATCGGGTAATATGTTATTCTTGGTAATTAAGAGGGATCTTTGAAAATACGGATAG
>JBFFVR010000030.1:0-10501 GCA_041570685.1 Promineifilaceae bacterium (SeqCode) | reverse complement strand
GCCGTCACCTGGCCTGCACCATGCTGGCAAAAGCTGAATTTCTTAATCCTGGTGGCTCGGTTAAAGATCGTATTGGTCCGACAATAATAGAAGACGCTGAGCAAAGTGGTCGCTTAAAGCCTGGCGGAACGATCGTTGAAGCGACCTCCGGTAACACAGGGGTTGGACTGGCGATCGCTGCGACCAGAAAAGGATACCGCTGTGTTTTTGTAATGCCCGACAAAATGTCCCAGGAAAAAATTCTATTGCTGAGAGCCTTTGGAGCCCGGGTTGTCGTGACGCCAACCGCTGTCGAACCGGATGATCCGCGAAGCTACTACTCGGTTGCCAATCAGATCGTTGCCGAAACGCCTAACGCGATTTTGGCAAATCAATATCACAATCCAGTCAATCCTAAAAGCCATTATGATTCAACCGGGCCGGAAATATGGCGTCAGACAGATGGTCGCTTGACTCATCTGATCGCAGGCATGGGAACTGGAGGCACGATTAGCGGTGTCGGCCAATACCTAAAAAAAGAAAATCCTGAAATCAAGATCATTGGCGTCGATCCGATCGGTTCAATTCTTTTCGACTTGAAAAGGGGGAACCAAGATTTAAAAGCTGAAAGTTATAAGGTCGAAGGAATTGGCGAAGACTTTCTTCCGAGTATTATGGATATGTCCGTTATTGATGAGATTATCCAAGTAAGTGATCGTGATAGTTTCCTTATGACCAGAAGACTTGTTCGAGAAGAAGGGATATTCTGTGGCGGTTCTTCAGGTACCTCAGTTTGGGGTGCTATGCATTATGCCAGGGAGAATAAGCTAGGCAAGGATGATTTGGTTGTCGTGATTTTGCCAGATAGTGGCTCCCGCTATTTGTCAAAGGTTTTTGACGATGACTGGATGCGTGAAAATGGTTTCCTCGAACGGTCATGGGTGGATGTATTAGCCAGAGATGTTCAGGCAGCAAAATCGGACCCCGGACTTGTTGCAGCTCAGCCAGGAGATCTGATGGTAGAAGTAATCGCCCTACTCAAGGCGCATAACTTCTCCCAGGTGCCTGTAATCGACGATAGTGGTCGACTACATGGTATCGTGACAGAGGTGGTTTTGCTCGACCACTTGCTATCTGCTGGTCACGATCACACAGCTGAAGAAACAATTGAAAACTTAGTGGATCCGAATGTGCCAGTCGTCCAACCAAATACACCACTGGAAACATTGATGGATATTTTTGGTGGCAATAGCGTTGCGTTAATCGCCGTTGGGGACACAGTACAGGGTATTCTGACGAAAATTGATATCCTGGATTTCATGTCTGCTCAGGTCAAGTGACCTTGCCAGAGTTCTTGCCTGACCCTACGCTAGCAAATTATTTATTAACAATGATTTAGGAAGAATAAGGAATTATGAACACACTTCTAAAAGAAACTATCGCAATTACCCAGTCTGCGGCAAATGAGATCATGCGCTTCTATCAAACCTCATTTTCAGTGGAGGATAAATCACCAGACAACCCTGTTACTGATGCGGACCTGGCTTCTGACAGATTATTACAAAAGGATCTTAGAAATTTGCTTCCTGAAGCAGGATGGTTGAGCGAGGAAACGGCCGATAATCCAGACCGGTTAGCAAAGAAACTTTGCTGGGTAGTTGATCCCTTAGATGGGACGAAAGAATTCGTCATGGGAATACCTGAATTTTCGATTTCAGTGGCCCTGGTCGAGGACGGTTTGCCGATAATAGCTGTTATTTTGAATCCGCCCAAGGATGAACTTTTTTATGCCTATCGAGGTGATGGAGCTTTTTACAAAGAGAAAAAAGTCGCCGTTAGCCCAACAAACGAGTTACTCGGGGCTCAAGTGGATGCAAGTAGAAGCGAGAGAAATCGGGGCGAATTTGCTCCCTTTGAAGAAACGGTACAACTTACCACCGTTGGTAGTATCGCCTACAAGCTTGCTCGGGTCAGCGCCGGCTTGACAGACGCAACATGGAGTAGAGGACCAAAGCATGAATGGGATATTTGCGCCGGTGTCTTATTAATCGAAGAAGCTGGGGGTAAAGTTGTCGATTTAGACAATGAAGCTATGCGTTTTAATAAATCATTCCCGAAAGTGAATGGCATTATCGCCACCAACTCGAATCTGTATGATCAGGTCATAACGTCACTGGCGCCGCATCGTGATACGGCTCGCGTGGATAAAGAAGGTATATAGATACTGGATATATTTTGTTGATTTCCTCTCAAATTGATCTGCCGTTTCATTCTCAATATTTAATCGAGTCTACCTGATATGATTGCCGAAACCGCTGAAATACTACTAAACAACATTCGTAAAGTGATTGTTGGCAAAGATGAAACTATCGAACTTACCTTGATCGCAATGATGTGTGAAGGACATCTTCTCCTGGAAGATGTGCCTGGGACAGGCAAGACAACCTTGGCGAAGACAATTGCCAAATCCTTGGACTGTACATTTCAGCGGATTCAGTTTACGCCTGACTTATTACCTTCTGACGTTACAGGAATTTACTATTACAACCAAAAAGTGCAGGAGTTTGAATTTCGTTCTGGTCCCATTTTCTCCCAAGTTCTATTAGCTGACGAAATCAATAGAGCAACCCCTAGAACACAATCCGCTTTGTTGGAAGCTATGCAAGAGCGTCAAGCTACGGTTGATATTGCCACCCATGAATTACCACGCCCATTCCTGGTGATGGCCACCCAAAATCCAATCGAGCTCGAGGGTACTTTCCCGTTGCCAGAAGCACAGTTAGACCGATTCTTAATGAAGATAACCCTTGGCTATCCTGATGAAAAACAAGAAAACGAAATTCTACTTCGCTTTGAAAAAACTGATCCCCTGGAATCCTTAGAAAGTATGGTCGAAGCGCAGACTATTGTGCAGATGCAGCAGCAAGTTAGGCAGATTAGGGTCGAGGAGTCGGTCAGAAATTATGTTGTTAATATCAGCCGGGCAACTCGGAGCCATGGTGACATCGATTTGGGTGCTAGCCCTCGGGCCACTATGGCACTCTACCGTACAAGCCAGGCCTTAGCTGCCATTCAAGACAGAGATTATGTTCTCCCCGATGATGTGAAAAAAATGGCACCTCATGTCCTGACCCACAGATTAGTGATAGGTGCGAAAACACGACTACGCGGGCGCTCAGCCGAGGATATTGTCCGCGATGTCGTTAATACAGTCCCAGCTCCAGTGGAAGCATAAGCAGGTGGCCAAGGAAGTTCACGTATCCATTCAGGAAAGCGAGCATAAGAAAAGAGGCCGTGCCCGGAACCGTGTCTCGCGCTCGTTGCAAGAAGGCAAGTTGCCTGGCATGCATGACGTTGCTCGAGCACGTGGTCTAATCATCCGAGAGCGTCAACACAGCATTTTCAGTGACGCTTGGATTCCTCTAGCCATAATCATCCTGATTGCCGGAATAATAGCAGGCCGAAATGCGGCCGTGATCGCAGTTGGAGTTGGCATGATAGTGATCGCCGCCGTTAGCTCAACCTGGCGTCGATTCGCATTATCAGGTGTCACTTACGTTAGGGAATACGATCAAACCCATGCTTTTCCCGGTGAGCCAATCACTGTTACGCTGACGATCACCAATGCTAAACCATTGCCCCTCACTTGGCTCCGATTCACCGATACTGCCCCCATCGCGCCAATTCAGGCAGGCCATTTAGCCGTAGTAGCCAGTGAAATTACGGGTAACTACCAATTGCAGACCACCTTGTCAGTTAATAGTTATGAAAAAACCAGGCGGAATCTATCGTTTCGTTTTCCAGTTAGGGGTTTCTATAACATCGGTCCAGTTAGTTATCTTTCCGGTGACATTTTTACGTTATTCACCATCGAACGTGAATATCGCTACATAGATACATTAGTAATATATCCCCAAATATGGACGCTGGAGACCTTAGAACTCCCGGCCAAAGAGATGTTTGGCGAGATTAAGGTCAGGCGAAGTCTTTTCACCGATCCTGTTAAGACACAGGGTATTCGCGATTACCAGCCTCAGGATCGTTTTCGCGATGTCCACTGGAAAGCAACAGCGAGAAAAGGCGACTTGCAAACAAAAGTTTACGAACCAACTTCAGGCATGAATGTCGTCACATTTTTGAATGTTGCTACCTTTCCCAAACATTGGATGGGATTTGATCCCGACTTGTTAGAACGAGCGATCAGTGTCGTTGCCTCTATTTGTAATTATGCGGCCGAACAAAAGTGGGGGATCGGCATGTATGCGAACGGTTCAATTCCTGGTTCCGACCAACCTATTCGGGTCGCACCAGGTCATTCACCTGATCAGATCGTCAAAATTTTGGAAGCATTAGCGGCGGTAACAGAGTTTGCCACCGGCTCCATTGATATTCTGATGCATAAAGAAAGCACTCAGCTTCCCCAGGCTGCCACCTTCGTGCTAGTAACTGCTGTGGTGACAGAGGAGATGCTAGTCGCTCTTTTGCGACTTCGTAAAGCTGGAAGGCGAATCACCTTGATTTCGATGGCCGAAGAAGCTCCCCCGCGCGATTTGCCGGGGATTCTAGCTTATCACTTGCCAAAATCGACCCCTGCCTTTGCCCAGGAACAAGAAACTGAATCACCGACAGAAAAGGCTCTCAATCAAATACCAACACCGTCAACGATATTGAATTCAGGGCGCTAGGCATTATTTGTGATGAACCAAATTCAAACGTACGAAGCTAACGAATTCTCCGCCCATACCGCTGGCGGTGATGCGGAATTGAATGACAAGTTCGGTCTTCGCTCAGGATGGGAATTCTTTCGTCACGAATTGCTTTACATAACCTGGGCTTTGATGGAGGTTGCCCTCATAACACCAGTCATTTTGGCGTTTGCTCCATGGTCTCAATTTTGGCCACCGTTTCTGGTGGCTGCCTGGTTATTATTAGTCATCCTATTGCCGTTTAATATCAGCCGAGTTTCCAGTGTATTTGGCATACCGGTCGAGAGGCAACAAATAATCATGGTTGTGGCTCTTGTTGCCAGTCTATTCATCTCGTGGCGTACCTTGTTATTCACTTCTGAAAACCTCTTTGATTTTGCATGGCTTGGCCAGTTCATAGCCCAACTCGGTCAGTCAGGTGATCCTGGTTGGTCTCGAATTTTAACGATTTTTCTGATAATGCTTGTTGCCTGGTGGAGGGGTCTCTCCTTAGTCGGCCGGCCAGTTGAAATCGGTCAAATCGGATTTCGCCTGCGAATCGGCATTCTTTTACTGGTGGTGTTTGTGGCGGGAATCGCCGGATCCCAATTGATTTGGTCAGTGACTCCTTTCATCCTGCTGTATTATTTTGCAGCCCTTCTAGCAGTCGTTCTAACTCGAGTTGAACAGTTGGAAATGGGGTATAGCGGGATCTCGTTCCCATTAGGACCGCAATGGCTTGCTTTTGTTGCCTTTGCGGCCGGACTAGTTGCATTTCTTACCGGAATCATTAGCGGTGCAATTAGTGGACAGGGGATCATAAATGTGATTGGTGTATTTTCACCTTTATGGTTAGGGCTGCGGTTTCTCGGAATCACCGTGGCTATGACGGTGGCTTATCTTCTTTCTCCGCTGTTGATTGCCTTGGCCTGGCTAATGGATCTCTTGATTTCGATCTTTCAACCAATTGTCGAGCAAGTGGGGCTCGAAGAATTACAATTGCAGAATCCCCCTACCCTCGAAGGCCTGGAAGCTGAAGAAATCACAACGATAGATCCCCCTTTTTTTGAACTACCTCAACAGTTGCTTCCTGCTTTGGTAATGATCTTTTTGATCTTACTTGTGACTTTGGTTCTCGGTCGTTTACTTAGATTGATGCGGAAATCTGCTACCTTGGAAACCGAGTCGATTAGTCCCCTGGCAAACTTGGAGCGTCCCAGCCTAGCAGGACGTGGCCGAAATCTGTTAAATCAGCTTGGACTGTTTAAACGATGGCGGACCGCCGCAACAGTTCGTCAAATATATCGTCAGATGAGTCGTATGGCAGCCGAAGCGGGTTTTGCGAGGGCTGAATCCGAAACGCCGTATGAATACTTACCAATATTGTTTGAAGCATGGCCTGATCATAAGTTTGAAATCCGGGTGATCACCGATGCATATACTCGAGTTCACTATGGCGAAATTCCGGAGACAGCTGAGGAACTTGATCAATTGAGGTCAGCCTGGTCTAAGATCCGCGACACCGAACCAAAGTCTGAATCAGGTCAAGAAACGGAAATATTAACAAAGAAAAGGTCCAGGCGTTGAATATTTTAAGGTGCGAAATAGATTTTGTCTGTACTATCGTTCCATTGACACGCTTCGATCTTATATGGTATCATCGCGAGCGTTGTTAGGTTACATAACGTGCCAATTAGGAATGTCTATTCAATCCAGTTAGAATCGGTTTTCACTAGAGAAGGAGAATCGCGATGAGATCGCGTACTGAAATGATGGTGGATCGCTTACGTGATTTTCAGGCTGGTACGCCTGATGTGGAAGCATCCGCAGTAGTAAGCGTCGATGGACTTATTATGGCCTCGTCGCTACCATCAGGCATCGATGAAGACCGAATATCAGCCATGTCGGCCGCCATGTTATCCTTAGGTGATCGGATTGCTGAAGAACTACGTCGAGGAAAACTTCAAAGGGTTTACATTGAAGGAACTGAGGGTATTATTGTATTGATGGCGATTGGAGAAGAGGCTGTCCTTACCGTGATGGCCCGAAGCAAGGCCAAGCTGGGTCTCATATTTCTCGATATGAGGCGAGCGGCCGAGGATTTAGAACGATTACTCTGAGAGATTTGGCGCTTAAAGAAACGCCGATATTCTTAATATTACCGGCAAAGAGAGGGGCATGTCACCCACAGTGACATGCCCCTCCTCTCTTTTTAGAATGGGGTGAATTATGACAAAATTTATTTTTTTTACTGGCGGTGTTGTTAGCTCGGTCGGCAAAGGTGTTACAGCCGCTGCTGTGGGTCGGATATTGAAGGCCAGAGGTATTTCTGTCACGGTCCAGAAATTGGATCCATATATCAATGTCGATCCAGGGACGATGTCACCATACCAGCATGGCGAAGTATATGTGACCGAAGATGGCGCCGAAACCGATTTGGATCTTGGCCATTATGAGCGCTTTGTCGATATCAATTTGAGCCAGGAGTCAAATGTCACCACCGGCCGCGTTTATGCCGAAGTCATCGCCAAAGAACGAAGGGGCGACTATCTGGGCGGTACGATTCAAGTCATTCCACATATTACCAATGAAATTAAAAATTGTATCCACCTGCTTGCTCAGAAGAGCCAGGCTGATGTCGTTATCGTCGAAGTTGGTGGAACCGTAGGCGACATCGAAAGCCTTCCATTTTTAGAGGCCCTTCGTCAAATGAGAGCTGATGTCGGAATAGAAAACACATTCTACGTCCATGTCACCTTTTTACCCTATATTGGAGCCAGTAGGGAGCTAAAAACCAAGCCTACCCAGCATAGTGTCCGGGAACTGCGTGGCATCGGTATTCACCCCAATGCTATCATCGCCCGCGCAGATCACCCTATCCCGGCTGAGCATATCGCAAAAATCGCTTTATTTGGTGATGTTCCCGAAAAAGCTGTTATCCCGGCTGTGACCAGTGACATCCTATACCGTATACCACTTGAATTAGAAGAGACTGGATTAGGAAACTACATTGTGGAGTCTCTCAAATTACCTAACACCAAACCCGATCTTACCGCTTGGTCGGCGATGACAAAAGAAATAGAGAAACCAAAGCCCTCAATTCGAATCGGTATAGTTGGCAAGTATGTCGAACTACACGATGCCTACATGAGCGTGCGTGAATCATTGAAACATGCGGGAAACAAACATCATCGCAAAGTTGAAGTTGCCTGGATCCACTCTGATGACCTTGAAAAAGGAAAAGGTTGGGAGGAATTTGATACTCTGGATGGCATCGTCGTTCCCGGCGGCTTTGGCTATCGCGGCGTTGAAGGCAAGATCATGGCTGCCCGCTGGGCACGAGAAAATAAGGTCCCTTACCTTGGGCTTTGTTTGGGCATGCAAGTTATGTGTATCGAACTGGCACGTAAAGTCTTCGGAAATGACGAACCTAACAGTACCGAATTTGACTCAAAAACCGAGTACCCTGTGATTAGCCTGATGCCGGATCAACACGGTCTGGCCGACATGGGTGGAACCATGCGATTGGGCCGTTACCCGTGTCAATTACAGCCAGGTACTAAGGCCGCCGCAGCCTACCAGAAAGACTTAATTGAAGAACGCCATCGTCATCGTTGGGAATTCAATAATGCCTATCGAGAAGTATTGGCCGAGCATGGTATGGTCTTTAGTGGGATCTCGCCTGATAATCGCCTTGTCGAGATTGCTGAATTAACAAACCATCCATTTATGTTGGGCAGCCAGTTCCATCCCGAGTTTAAAAGCAGGCCTAATCACCCGCATCCACTGTTCGCTGCCTTCCTGGAGGCGGCTGTTTCTCATCAATTGAAAGGCCAGAATATCCTTGAGCCAAGCGATGCCAGAGGAGATCAGAATGGCCAGACAATCGTAGTAAGTCAGACTGTCGATGAATCGCCGGTATAGACCTGGTTTGACCTACTGGATTGATTCTAAGGTCAAAATTCCAACAAATCCGTAATTTTCTGGCTGATTTGTTCTACGGTTGGCACCACGGCCGTCATCAGTTCGAGATTGAAGGGAACCGGAACCGCTGGGGCTGCTAATCTTTCGACTGGCCCATCGAGCTCCATGAATGCCTCTTGGGCGATCGTGGCAGCGATTTCAGCGCCAAAACCGCCAATGCGAATATCCTCGTGAACGACCAGGCACTTCGAAGTCTTTGTCACCGAACTTAGAACTGCTTCTTTGTCCCACGGAACGATGGTGCGAAGATCAATGATCTCGATATGATCCTCGAATGATTCTGCAGCCTCCTGACATCTCTCAACCATAGCTCCCCAAGTCACGATCGTTAAATCAGAACCCGCTTGGATGATATTGGCCTTCCCAAAAGGAATGCCAAAATCGTCACCTGGATATGGTCTGCGTGCTGATGCAGCATCGAGTAACGCTCTATGTTCCAGGAATATAACCGGATCGTTCCCCCTTAAAGCAGAACGAAGCAATCCTACTGCATCCTGAGCATTAGACGGGAAGGCCACTTGCCAACCAGGCGCATGGGCGAACATGACTTCATTGGTAACGCTATGCCAAGGGTCTCCAATCTTTCGTCCATAACCTCCAGGCATTCGCACTATGATTGGTGCCGCAAATCGATTGGCCGTTCTCCAACGAATCGTGCCACAATTATTGAGTTGTTCAGTAGCTGGATCCGCATACTTTCGGAACTGAATTTCAGGAACGGGCACAAGACCTGCAAGCGCAAGTCCTACAGCTCGGCCTATGATTCCTTCTTCTGATAAGCTGGTATCGAAGACGCGTCCTGCACCATGCTTGCTGGCCAATCCCATTGTTGCTGTATGCACCCCACCCTTTTCAGCCACATCCTCACCGAAGAGCAGGCATCGCTCGTTTAAGGCCAATTCAACATCTAAGGTCCGCCTGATTGCTTCTACCATATTCAAACGTCTTGGTTCGGTAACATTTGGATCGATGCTGAGAGCTGGCAAATGAATTCCCTCCGCGGCAACTCCTCCCACCTGTTGCGGCCGGTCAGAAGTTGAGAAGATATAATCTGTCACGGTTGAGAGGGGAGGATTTGCTTGTTTCATGGCTATGTCGCAGGCAGCCAATACTTCCTCTTCAACCTCAGCTACCATTTCCTGCCAATCGTCATCAGAGAGCACATCAGGAACAAGATATTCTCGAAGCACCGGAATCGGGTCCTGGTGGCGCTCTTTATTCAAAGTTTGACCGGATTTGTAAGCTTGATTATCGGTACTGGAATGGCCTGATAAGCGGGGCACTGTTAATCGAAGCAATCCTGGTCCGTCACCATTTCGCACATAGTTGACAGCTTCGGCTACTAGTTCTGCGGTCTCGATCGGCCGGGTTCCTGAGCCTTCCCACACTGCTAATCCTTCAAATGAAGCCAGATTAGCCGCTATATTGCCGCCCGGCGTCTGCAATTGGTGCTGCACTGAAATGGCAAATCCATTGTCTTCAATGACAAATAATAAGGGTAACTTGAGCGTTGTGGCCATGGTCAGACAGGACCAAAAGCCGTTGGTGGCCACCGAACCATCGCCACCGAATACGGCCACGATGCAGCCGGCCAATTCCTCTTCACCCAATTCCTCGATCCGGTAATTGATAGCCTGGGCCCAACCGGCCGCCGGCGTATATTGGGATCCCACATCGCCAGCCATCGGTAGTACAGTGGCCTTGCCTCGGCTAGGCATATTAGAGACGACACCAACATCACGACCGGCACTCACCCCGCCTTTTCGAGCCATATCAGAAGCTAAGGCTTCTTCAACCGTCAGACCAAGTCCTAAAAGAAGAGGCCGCGATCGATAGTAAGCTGCCACCGCATC
>JBFFVR010000029.1:0-10771 GCA_041570685.1 Promineifilaceae bacterium (SeqCode) | reverse complement strand
CAAACAGCATTAAAAGTTGGAAGGGCTATGGGGGCCCAGTTACCTGAGGATGTTTTTATTGTGGGTATTGAGGCCAATCGAGTCTACGACTTTTCAGAAGAGTTGTCGCCTGAGGTGGAAGCAGCAATTCCAATGGCGACTGAAGCGATAATAAACATACTCAAAAAATATGGTCTGAAATAGGCGATTTTCTGGTTAACAGTTCATAGATGTTCCACGGACATATCTGAAGGCGGGTAGGCTCCTTCACACGATTAACGATGGATATACTTAGTTTTTTTGCAGCTATACAAGATGGAGGCTTGCAACCATGATTTCTCCAGAAGTTCTGAGACGCTATCCTGTTTTTTCCTTCCTCGATACAGATCAACTTCGTGAAATCTCCATGATTACTGAAGAAGTCGATTTGAAAAAAGGGGAGATTCTCTTCAAGACGGATGAGAGCGCAAACACATGTTATCTACTCCTGACCGGTGGCATTGAATTACGTTATGTCGTAGTCGACGAAATTAATCCTGAACTACGGAAAGAATTTGTCATCGGCATCATCAATCCAGGCGATTTCCTTGGCATATCGGCCGCAGTCGAGCCCAACCGCTACACATCCACTGCCATTGCCATGGGAGATTGCAGGTTATTGCAAATAGATGGCATCGCTCTTAGAGCCTTGTGCAATCAGGACCAGCTCTTAAATTGTGGTTTACAGGGAATGCTGGCTAGAACGGCTGTTGATAGGCTACACTCGACGCGCATTCAGCTGGCGGCCGCCACAACCCCTAGCTAGAGATTGTTGTCGCCAGAGTTCTTTTAATGCTCTTCATTTGATACCCACCTGCAAAAAATACGCTCTCTCTGGGCGAGCCTCACAACATAACAATAGGCCAAACTTCGGACAGGAAGAATCTATCCCCCAACCCTGCTTTCCGAACATTTTGGTAATCCAATTACTCCAAACCGTCTATTTTCGAACGATTATATTGGCGTACGGCAAAATCAACTGCAACATTCTTCCAAGCAGCCTGTTCCATTCATAACGTCCCTTTTGGGCTAAAGGGGACATCTGGTGATGTCAGTCACCCTCGGTGAATGACAAATAGCACTAAGCATGGTAGGCGGCTCATGTTACGATCTGCAACATAAATTCAAATTATTTGATTGACAGTGAAACCATGCATGAACTTATGGTCACCGAAAGTATCCTTGAGATCACACTGCGGCATGCCGAAAAAGCCAGCGCCGAAAGAGTAACCGATCTTTATCTTGTAATCGGCGATCTATCCTCGGTAATAGACGACTCCGTGCAGTTCTATTGGGACTTTATTAGCGAGGGAACGATCGCTCAGGGAGCAAAGCTACATTTCAGGCGCATATGTACTGAATTTCTTTGTCAATGTTGCGAAATGCGATTCGAAATGGCTGAGAATTTTATTTGTCCGGCCTGCCAAAGCAGCCAAATTCAGATTGTAGCTGGGCAAGAATTTTATTTAGAGGCAATTGATATAGGCGATTTAGCGCCCTCAGAAGAAATCAACTTCAATTCAATAAAAAATCATGAATGAACGAATAGCTGTCGTCGAAAAGATATTGGGTGCCAATGAACGGCTCGCGAAGGATAATCGCACTCTCCTTGACCAGGCTGGTGTGGTGAGTTTGAATCTCATGGCTTCTCCCGGTGCAGGTAAAACCAGTCTTATAGAGCAAACATTGGCTCGTTTGGGAGGCCAGTTTAGTGTGGCTGTTGTGGACGGCGACATTGCGACAAACATAGATGCCGATCGAGCGGCCGCTGCCGGCGCTATTGCCGTCCAAATAAATACAGGTGGCGACTGTCACCTAGATGCGGTCATGGTTCAGAAAGCGCTTAATCAGCTCGATCTTTCAATCGTCGATCTACTAATCGTGGAAAATGTAGGCAACTTGATTTGCCCGGCGAATTTTCAGCTTGGTACGCATCACAATGTACTGATCGCTTCAGTCACAGAGGGTGATGACAAACCTTATAAATATCCGGGCATGTACCAAGGGGCTGATGTTTTAGTTATCAATAAAATTGATCTGCTTCCCTATATAAGATTTGATCTTGACTATTTTAAACGAGGTATTGAAGTCTTGAATCCAGGCCTGATGACTTTCCTGCTCTCCTGCCAATCAGGGGAAGGACTTGAAGTTTGGGAAAATTGGGTCTCAGATCAGCTGAAAACAGTGCAGAAGGCTGCTATCGCGAACGAAAGCGACTAGGTAGAGTAAGACTATTGAGCACTAGCGGAATACACATTCATATCACCGGCATCGTTCAGGGTGTCGGTTTTCGGCCGTTTGTTTATGGCCTTGCCCAGCGCCTGGAGTTGACCGGCTGGGTGAACAATACTTCAGCCGGTGTAGACATCGAAGCAAATGGCTCCCCAGAAGCGTTGTCGGCTTTCGCCGCCTGTATTCAGGAGGAGGCCCCTCCATTAGCAAAGATCGATAGCCTGATTGTTTCTGAATGCGAGCCAAATGGATACAACGAATTCACAATCGAACAATCAACGCCAATTGAGGGGGCTTACCAACCGATATCGCCTGATGTATCAATCTGCCCTGATTGCTTCAACGAATTGTTCGATCCCCAGGATCGCCGCTATCGTTACCCATTCATTAATTGCACGAATTGCGGTCCCCGTTTCACTATTATCGAGGACATCCCCTATGACCGGCCGCTTACCACTATGGCCGAATTCGAGATGTGTTCAGATTGCTATAAAGAATATACAAATCCTTTGGACCGTAGATTTCATGCTCAACCCGTGGCTTGCCCAGAATGTGGGCCTCATATCTGGCTTGAGATGAATCAAGGCAAAACATCCGATGCCTTTAGATATCGGCAAGAGAAGGCCCTTCAGATGTCGCGAGATTTGCTTCGACAAGGTCAAATAGTGGCTATCAAAGGATTAGGGGGATTCCACCTGTGTTGTGACGCGACCAATCGGCGAGCCGTCGCCGAACTTCGTAAGCGCAAGTTGCGGGTCGATAAGCCCTTTGGGTTGATGATGATTGATTCGGATGTAGTCAGAAAGCACTGTTTCATAAATGAAGCTGAGCTCCGAGCGCTCGAGTCAAAGGCACGTCCAATCGTAATATTGCGACGTAAACCTAATTCCAGTGTAGTCGAACAAATCGCTCCAGGACAGGACACATTGGGCGTCATGTTACCATATACACCACTGCATTATCTTCTGCTGGAAAGAGAACCGGATTTCCCTACAGCTCTGGTTCTCACAAGTGGCAACTTGAGCGAAGAGCCAATAGCTATAAAGAATCAAGATGCCCGAATACGTCTTGACGATCTGGCCGATGGTTATTTATTTCACAACCGGGACATACACACGCGAAACGACGATTCAGTAATCCGAATTTTGCCAGAAAATGTTAGAACTGAGGAATCGCGGGAACTATCGATCCGTCGTTCACGAGGTTATGCGCCCTACCCGATTAAATTGCCCTGGGAAGTCCCGCCCATGTTGGCCACGGGCGCTGAATTGAAGAACACCTTCTGTCTGGCAAACGACCGCTATGCATTCCTGAGCCAACACATTGGCGATATGGAGAATTACGAGACGATGCAAGCCTTTGAAGAAGGCGTAACACATCTTTCCCGATTATTTCGAGTCCAGCCAGAACTCATTTCCTATGACCTTCATCCAAATTATCTGGCCTCGCGTATAGCCTTACAATGGGCAAAAGAACAAGGGCTTCCAAGCATTGGGGTCCAACATCATCATGCTCACATAGCGGCTTGCATGGCCGAGCACGGTCTTAGCGAAAACACGGTCGTTATCGGCGTCTCTTTTGACGGAACTGGATACGGTGATGACGGAGCAATTTGGGGGGGTGAAATACTGCTTGCCGATTATATCGGCTATGAACGTCCGTATCATCTATCTTATATGCCTATGCCAGGGGGAGACGCGGCAGTCCGCGAACCATGGAGGTTGGCTTTAACATGGATGAAGCATGCAGGTCTTAGTTGGGAAGAATCTATTCCCCCCGTATACTGGGCCAAGGAGCGGACTGGCATCGTTGGTGACCGGCTAACCATCTTAGAGCGACAACTTCAAAGCAATCTAAACACCCCTTTAACGTCCAGTATGGGCCGGCTCTTTGATGCGGTATCAGCGTTAATCGGCGTACGCCAAACGGTCAATTTCGAAGCCCAGGCAGCCATTGAATTAGAATCAATCGCCGATTCTAACGAACATGGCTTATATGACATGAATTTAAGAGAAGGAATTATCGAAGCGGAACCCATGATCCGCGCCTTAGTCTCAGAATTCAAAGCTGGAATTTCTAAATCGACAATATCGGCTCGATTCCATAATGGCGTCGCCAAAATGGTTGCCGATGTCTGCCAGGAGATTCGCTCAGATAAAGGTGTTAATACGGTCGTTTTAAGCGGCGGTGTTTGGCAGAATATGATGCTTTTGGAGCGGACCCTTAATCATCTACGAGAAAATGAATTTGAAATCAAATTTCATAGACAAGTACCAACCAATGATGGTGGATTATCCCTTGGGCAAGTGGCGATAGCGGCTCAAACATTTGCCACCAATTCATCAGAAATAAGCAGGATATCTATTTAGACGAGGTCAAAAAAGAAATTGTGATCCTGAACACCAGAAATGACCTTGAAGGAGCAGCTAATGTGCCTTGGCGTGCCGGGTAAGATAATCAAGATTTATCAAGAAAATGGTCTTAGAATGGGAAAGATCGACTTCGGCGGCGTTTCCCGGGAGGCTTGCTTGGCCTATGTACCAGATGCCCAGATCGGTGACTATACCGTCATTCATGTGGGTTTTGCCATAAGCCAGTTAAGCGAGGAAGAGGCCCAGGAAACCCTGGCCTTAATACGAGAAATTGCGGATCTTAATGAGGAGTTGGCTATCGATTCAGACCGGGCAACAAGCTCATGAAATATGTCGACGAATTTCGGGATAGTGGCCTGGTCAAAAATGCCTTGGCCGAATTGGACCGCATTGTAACCCAGCCATCGGTCATAATGGAGATCTGCGGCGGTCAAACCCATGCCATCATGCGTTATGGAATCGACCAACTACTGCCAAAAGAGATTGAACTAGTTCATGGTCCAGGCTGCCCTGTGTGTGTTACGCCATTGGAACTGATCGACAAAGCGTTGGCCATTGCCGAGCGACCAGATGTCATACTGACTTCATATGGCGACATGCTCAGAGTGCCCGGTTCGGAAAACGACCTCTTTTCAGTTCGGGCTGCCGGCGGTGATGTCCGGGTTGTCTACTCCCCGCTCGATGCCCTGAAGATCGCTCAAGATAATCCTGACAAAGAAGTTATCTTCTTCGCCATTGGATTTGAAACGACGGCCCCAGCAAATGCCATGAGCGTCCTACAGGCAAAAACTTTGAATCTAGCCAATTACAGCGTGTTGGTTTCCCATGTCTGTGTTCCTCCAGCTATGAAGGCGATTCTTGGGTCGCCAGACAACCGGGTGCAGGGCTTTTTGGCGGCCGGTCACGTTTGCGCAGTCATGGGTTATTGGGAATATCCACCCATCGCTCAACAGTTTAGGGTACCTATCGTTGTCACGGGATTTGAGCCCGTCGATATACTTCGCGGCATCCTCATGACTGTTCGCCAGCTAGAATCCGGAAAGAATGAGGTTGAGAACGGCTATCCTCGAGCAGTCACCTTCAAAGGTAACCAACCAGCCCAAGCGGTTATTAACCAGGTATTTGAACAATGTGATCGAAAATGGCGAGGAATCGGCCAAATTCCCATGAGTGGGTGGTGTCTACGACCGGAACTTGAGTATTTTGACGCCGAACAACGTTTCTCAGTCACAGAGATTAGCCCGGAGGAATCCGCGATATGTATTTCCGGTCAAATTCTGCAAGGAATGTTGAAACCTGACCAATGTCCTGCCTTTGGTCAAGAATGTACGCCTGAACATCCGATTGGGGCAACGATGGTGTCTAATGAAGGAGCTTGTGCAGCATACTATCGTTATCGACCAATCCCGGCGTAATATCGAATTTTTCCATACGAGTAACCATCGCAATAGATAATGTTCGATCATTTCAAGCTATTAGCTCCTTTTTACGATAGAGTGATTCCGCCACCAGATCCAGGTCGCTTGGAACATTTGCTCAATCTACCAACTCAAGGGTCACTTTTAGATGTTGGTGGCGGCACAGGCCGGGTTTCCTCCCAATTACAACCGCTAGTGGGCAAGTTGATTCTGACGGATATATCGATGGGCATGTTGCGACAAGCCAAAGGCAAGGGAGATCTATTCATGTCTTTGGCCTATGCCGAGAGGCTTCCCTTTCCGGCCGAATCCTTTGATCGGATCTTGGTAGTGGACGCGCTTCATCATTTCGCCGACCAGAACCAGGCAATTGAAGAATTAATCCGGGTCCTTAAGCCATCCGGAAGAATGGTGATTGAAGAACCGGATATTAATCGCCTGCCAGTAAAAGTTATTGCTATTTTAGAAAGGCTAGCCCTGATGGGTAGTCGTTTTTATTCTCCAAGGAAAATAGCAGCGCTTGCCGACAGACCCGGTCTGTTAACCAGAATAGAAGCCGGAGACAAAATGAATGCGTGGATTGTAGTGGACAATGAATGAGATAAATTCTATGCAAAGCCCGGTGTGCCCTGTACCAATACAAGATCGCGGCAAAATAATTATGGGTCATGGTAGCGGCGGTAAGTTGTCCCATGACCTAATCGAAAATCTTTTCTTGCGCTATTTTGATAATCCCATTTTAAGGGCAGGAAATGATGCTGGCATCATTGATGCTTCGTCCGATCAAAAAATGGTCGTCAGCACCGATTCTCAAGTCGTTAGGCCCCTATTCTTCGGGGGTGGAGACATCGGCCGATTGGCAATTTGTGGCACAGTTAATGACGTCGCCATGATGGGGGCTCAACCCTTGTATCTGACAGCAGGCTTTATTTTGGAAGAAGGGCTTGATTTGTCTGTCTTGGAACGGGTTGTTTCCTCAATGTGTGCCGCCGCTGACGAGGCAGGCATACAAATCATCGCCGGCGATACCAAGGTGGTAGATCGAGGATTGGCAGATGGTTTATATATCAATACCTCTGGTATCGGCCGTGTTCCCAATGATATTCAGATTGACGGTAGCCAGGCCAAGCCGGGTGATGTAGTCATTCTCTCCGGTCCTATCGGCGATCACGGCATTGCCGTTTTGGAGGCAAGAGGGGAGTTAGGAATTGAAACAAATATTCAGAGTGACGTCGCCCCACTCAATCAACTCGTTCAGGCGATCTTGCATTCAAGTCGCCAGGTACACGTACTTCGGGATCCTACAAGAGGTGGTTTAGCCAGCTCGTTAAACGAGATCGCCCGGCAATCGGAAGTGGCCATATATTTAAATGAAGATGCCATACCGGTCCGCCCAGCTGTAGCGGCTGCCTGTGAGATTCTGGGCTTCGATCCTCTTTATATCGCCAACGAGGGTAAACTTCTGGCCATTGTAGATGCCAATGAGGCTGATGTCATTCTTGCGGCCATGCAATCTGAGCGCTATGGTCGAGAAGCTGTCATTGTCGGCGAAGTTGAGGAAGAACCAAAAGCTCGGGTCTTAATGAAAACAGAAATCGGTAGCACCAGAATCGTCGACATGATGGCCGGAGAAATCCTTCCCCGCATCTGTTGAGCGCCTGAATAAAAGCTACATTATACGTAAAGTTGCCATCGGAAAGCGGGTGGGAGCCGGCTCAATCTCGGGCGTATATCTACTTGATAGGTCAACGAACGTCATGGCCTATCCGGCTGTCAAAAAATCAAGGGGATTTAGCGCCAGATATGACATTCGCCATATCAAAAATATGACTGTCATCACTACATGAGGTTGCCTTATTTCAATATTATAAGGTTGACCTTATAAATTTGATTGGGGATGCCTAAACGCCTTACCCAGAACTGACTACCTAAGAACCCATTATGACTAGCCTTAGCGACAGCGTTGAAATGTATTTAAAAAGCCTTGCTGAATTAGGCGGAGTTTCTTCATCTGTCCCCATCGGCCGGGTGGCTGAAAGATTAGGCGTTTCCCCGGTAAGTGCCAACGAAATGATGAAACGCCTGGGTGAGCAAAGTTTGATTCACCATATACCCTATACAGGCGTCAAACTGACTGCTAAAGGAACGAGATCGGCAAATAGCGTCATTCGGCGACAGCGCCTATGGGAAATTTTTCTGGTAGATCATCTGCAATTGAATTGGGCAGCCGCTTATGACATGGCATGTGATCTCGAACATGCGACATCACCCGAGGTAACTGAATCATTAGCCGCTTTTCTTGGCCAACCCGCTCGATGTCCACACGGGAATCCTATCCCCGACCCAGAAGGGCAGATTGGTAAATCCAGCGAGATTTCGATAGCTGATCTGGAAATCGGCCAGATCGCACGAATTCAAGCCATCTTTCCTGAAAGCGGTGAAGTATTAGAGTATTTGGCTGAAAAGAACCTTTTACCCGGGAATCTTGTATCAGTGGTCGAAGCAGAACCCCTTGAAGGCCCCCTTACCTTACTTGTTGAGAGAGAAAATGATAACGAACAGGTCATTCTTGGTCTAAATATCGCTTCGTTGATTCTAGTCGCTCTTAAATAAATTAGGTTTTTGCAAAGATGGCAGAAAAAGCATTTTCGAACTCAGTGTCTAAAGCAATTGAGCCAGACCTTCATAAGAAATCGAATCAAGGAGAAAGAATAAATTTGCCGTTAAGTAACCTGGTTCCAGGCCAATTAGCCAAAATCCTTCGTGTTGGTGGAGATCGAATTGCCAGGCTTAGATTTATGGAGATGGGATTCATTCGAGGCGAAACCGTCTTTGTAGAACGCATCGCACCAATGGGAGATCCAATCGAGTATCGAATCAAGGGCTATCATCTCTCCTTACGACGAGCCGATGCTCAACGCATCATGGTTCAACCAATTGCAAGAGAGTCAAATGACTAAATTGACGATCGCACTCGCCGGTAATCCAAACGCCGGAAAGAGCACAATCTTCAACTATTTCACCGGCCTTCGTCAGCATACCGGTAATTGGCCCGGCAAAACAGTCGCAAAAAGAAGCGGCCGAAAAACTTACAAAGGCACCGAACTCGAGTTTGTGGATCTACCAGGCTCCTATAGTCTGGCAGCGTTCTCCCCTGACGAAATCGTAGCCCGAGAATTCCTCCTCTCTGAACATCCGGATGCAATCATTTGTGTGGTCGATGCTACCAATTTAGAGCGCAATCTTTATTTAGTTGTCCAGTTATTGGAACTTGGCACATCGGTTGTCGTCGCCTTGAACATGGTCGATCAAGCAGAGGCCATGGGCATACAGATCAATACACATCGGTTATCTGAGCTATTAGGTGGCATACCTGTGGTACCTACCACAGCTAGTCGGGGAATTGGCATCGACCGACTCTTGGGCGTTGCGATTGACTATATATCCAGCCAAGGAAATTCAACCGAGGGCGAATGTAGTTGTCAATGCGATAAATCGAATGGATTTCGGGTTGATTATGGTCAGCAAATCGAGTCGGCTATCATGCGGATATCCGATAATGTCGAGACTGCTCCACCAGCTCTCAATGGTTATTGTTCTCGCTGGCTGGCAATTAAACTTCTAGAGAACGAAACTGATCTTGTTGAAAAAATTAAGGCGATGCCAGAAGGATCGTCTGTTATCGGCCAAGCTCAGAGCGAAATCCAACAGCTCGAAACAATATATCAAGATGATGTCGATATCGTCACGGCCGATCTTCGTTATACAACCGTTAGTGATATTAACAGCGACGTGACCAGGCAGCTTCATCCTGGTCGCCGGGCCATCAGCCAGAAGATCGATGATATTTTGACTCACCGGCTGCTGGGTTTGCCATTGTTCCTATTGATCATGTTTCTGGTATTCCGGCTGGTCATCGATGTTTCTGCCCCATTCCTAGATTGGGTCGATAGTGTTATATCAGGTCCGGTAACTACCGGACTTACACTGCTGTTGACGGCCTTCGGAGCTGCTGAATGGCTACAATCATTGATCATTGACGGAATCGTCGCTGGTGTTGGGGGAATACTGACGTTCATCCCGGGTCTTATCGTCCTTTTCTTTTTTCTAGCGATCCTTGAAGATACCGGATATATGGCTAGAGCGGCCTTTGTCATGGATCGTTTCATGCAATATATCGGCCTGCACGGCAAATCTGTCATTCCCTTGATGCTTGGATTTGGTTGCGCCGTTCCGGCCGTTTACGCCACCAGAACAATAGCAAACAGGCGAGATAGGTTATTGACCGCTCTTCTGATTCCATTCATGTCCTGTTCAGCCCGCTTACCGGTTTATGTTGTATTTGCGATGGCTTTCTTTGGCGAACGAGCTAGCACCGTAATATGGGCAATGTATGTATTGGGTGTCATCGTAGCAATTGGGCTTGGTTTCCTGTTATCACGAACAATCTTAAAACCAGATACTCACTCCGCATTTGTACTAGAACTCCCGCCATATCGTCTACCCACATTCAGAAGCTTGTCTATTCACACCTGGGAAAATACGCGAGAATTTGTACAAAAAGCCGGAACGGTCATCCTCGCGATTTCGGTGATTTTATGGTTCTTGCTCAATCTTCCTTGGGGCGTTGCTAACCAAGAAGATTCGTATTATGGACAGCTTAGTACTGCTGTCGCCCCGGTTCTTGAACCAACAGGATTTGGCAGTTATGAAAACTCAGGGGCCCTAATT
>JBFFVR010000028.1:0-10932 GCA_041570685.1 Promineifilaceae bacterium (SeqCode) | reverse complement strand
CGGTGAGGTATTTGGCCTAGATTCCTTATCTCAGCTGGCAAATGATTGTTTTGGCGAAAACGACCCTGGTGACATATTCTATCGCGGAATTCTGCAGGAAATAATCGAAGGTGAGGATGGTCATTATCTTCTGCGTCTACCTATGCCATTCGTAAAGAGCACTGATGTAAAGTTAAAGAAGCGGGGCGATGAACTTTTTATCACCATTGGAAACTTTAAAAGAGAAATGATCTTGCCAACTGTCCTGGCAAAAATGAGAGCTGGTGGTGGTCGTCTAGTTGGTGGCATACTCGAGATAGAATTCATACCTGTGGAAGTGCAGGCTGAGGTTGCTTGATATTCCTATTTAGTTGTCTAATCAATTTTAGTCTCAGACATCATTCCCCCGATCTTTGCAACCGAGCTTGATTTGGTGCGTAATGTGAATCATAGCTCAAAAGAGAGGTGAACCGTGTCTGAAGAAACAACTTTTAAAGCAGAAGACAAGAAGAAAAATGGCATCAACAAAGGGGCGACAATCCTGATTTCGGCGGGTGTGCTCCTATTAGCGGTCAATATCCTTGGCATTGACTTGATGGAGTTCCTCTGGCCGGCATTCATCGTTGGTCCTGGTCTATTGATGCTCTGGCCTTCCTACCAATCATCTTCCGATCGTAAGAGTGGCCTATCTTTCTTAGCTGTCCCAGGTGCAATGACCGTGGCTGTAGGTCTGTTGCTCTTTCTTATGAATATCGTCAATCACTACGAAAGTTGGGCCTATGTTTGGCCCTTGGTTGTAGCCGCCGGCGCAGCTGGTTATGATTATATGCATCGATTCGAAACGTCAATTACGCGATCCGAAAAAGTTCACAAGATAGTTCGAACGATGGTAATTTTGTTTATGGCCTTGGCTATCTTTTTTGAATTATTGATATTTAATAGTTTAGGTTCTTGGTGGCCGGTCCTTCTAATTGGACTCGGATTTTATGTTTATGTAAAGAATAGGAGACAAGTTGCCAATGAGTAAAGCAGAAGAAATAGACATTGAAGAAGAAGTTGAAGAAGAAGAACAAGAAAATATTACGACTGAAGAGTTCAAAGTGAAAGGCGAAGAGCTAGTAGATTCGGTCAAGAACCTTGTTCGAGAAGCCGGTGTGCGTCGGATAGTCGTTCAGCAGAAAGATGGCCGCGTTCTTGTAGAAATTCCGATGGTAATAGGTTTGGCGGGTATCCTTCTCCTACCTACTTACTCCGCCTTAGCGCTCATCGCCGCCTTAGTAACCGAATGCTCTATAGTTGTGGAGCGAGATGCAAAAGAAGCTGACGAGGTTGTGGAAGAAGCCCCTGAAGCTGCCTGATAAGTAACAACTATTTTTCAAGGACGCCTTAAGAGACGGGCGTCCTTTTTATTTTTCAGTCATCGGAGAAATTCTTCATTCAGTTGACTGAGTCGTCTTAGGACTTTCCTTCGTGGTTGTCGAAGGGAATAAAGGGCACTATATCCTTCAACAACGATTGATGCCGAAACCAAGCCGAAAATTATTCCCCGGCGAATTTCGCCCGTCGAATTTAGACCAACAAGGAATCCACCACAAAAGGCATCTCCTGCACCAGTAACATCTACCACAGCCAGCTCTTTAGGCTTATGAAAAGCGGGGAAATAGTCTATTTGAACACTATCTCGCTGATAAGCTGCGATACCACGAGCACCGAGCTTTACTATCACTGTCTTGGCTCCCCAATCACCCAATATTCCACAAGCATTTGATAAGTTGATCTCTGCACCAAACAGAGAACGCAACTCCTGTAAACTAGGCAAAAATACGTCAATTTTTGGTAGGAGTCTTTTCAAATGATTTTTTCGCTCAGGTATCATATAGCGTTCGCCAGGATCAACTGTTATTAAATTGACGCCAATGCCGCGGATTTCATCAGGAAGAGACAGATGACTACTTAGGGGTAGGGGTGCCAAATGCACCGCTCTGACATTAACGAGATCTTTAGGCCAATCACCTGGTCGAATGGCCAACGGTTCATATGAATCTGGATCGTCTTGGCCTGGAGTAGAATGATCGTAATCTTTCAAGGCAGAAGGCAATGGATGATTAATCTTTGCGTAGTGTCTTTCAGGCTCCGTATCGACGCGTTGTCCCTCAGATGTGTAGGTGTAAAATGTCCGATGATCCTGAGCACCGTCAACCGGAACTAAGCCATTCGTCGATATTCCAACTTGTTCGAGAATAGTCATCCATTCTTTGGGGTAATTCTCTCCGCGACGTGCCCAAGGAAAAACGTTTTCTGTCCAGAGTCGAGCGCCGACAGCCGAGTAAATGGCATTACCCCCGAGGAGACCATTCATGGCTTGACCGTCTCGGGTAATCAGATAGTCAATGCGTAAACCGCCACCGGTGACGAACATGGCCTAATCAGGAATATCTTCAAGCCGGTGGCTTGATTGGATTCTTGAGATGCCTCCGCCTTCCTCGCGACTTCTTCCTCCTCCAAAATCACGGAAATACGGTTCTAATAGCGCTTCAGATCGAGCTGAGGCAAATAATAATCCTGGAATACAGGATAATAGTGGGGAAAATAATTCTCGTACCTCTCCTACGAGAGGGAGAAAAAGATCTTTAAATTCGGTTTTACCAAGCTCACTGTCTTTCGGGGCAATCAGAATTACATTCAGGTCGATAGTTTTAGCTGCTTTGGATATTTCCATAGCTCTATCTTCGTCCCGGCCGGCGTTACTCAGAATAAAAATTGTCGATTTCGTCCTTGAAAAGTATTCGAGATGAGCCCATTCCTCCAGATCATAAGCGATGGCAGCATCCCCTGATGCCTCCAACAATTTCGCTGCCGAAAACATGGCAGTGCCAAAATTTGGGCCAGCACCACCATAAACAAAACGTTCATCAATGGTCAACCTGTCAGCCAAATATTTACTATTTGTCTCATTTATATTGATTGTTGCCCGAATTGGTTCAGCGAGATCAAATATCTCTTTTCGAAGACGATCAGCTAAGAAAGTCGATATCTTCTGGGCTAATTCCGCAAAGCTTATCGCTGAATGAAATAAGGCGAGCATCGAGGCCACATAGCTTCGTGCTCCAGGAACAACAACTCCTGCTTCAATTCCATCCAGGTTTGGAATCGAGGTCGGTAGTAAATAATCGCTTGTTGTTGCCAAAGGACTATCAATGTTACCCGTTGCAGCTATCGTTATCGCTCCAGCCTTCTTCGCCAATGCAAGCGCTTCAATTGTGCGACTCACCTGTCCACTGGCTGATATTCCTATTACCAGACAAGAGTTCGGATCTGATTCTCTTATTTGTTGAGTTTGATAGCGAGCAAGATCCATGGCCTGGAGCGGTATGCATGGCAAACCTGTTAACTGTGAGAATAAATAACTGGTGCAGATACCTGCATGATGACTGTCTCCACACCCAGTTAAATAGATGCGATGAATTGTCGGTAAATGAAGCTGTTCCAGGATATTCTCAGCTTGTTTGGCGAGTTCATCATTTAGCTGGCGGATTAGTTCTGGCAGTGAGTTGATATGGGTGTTGAGTGGTGATGGGTTCATTTTTAGGTTAGGTGGGTGAAATCCGTTATTCAGAATCGACTTGTTATCAGTTGCCAGATTAGTGGTAGCTAGAAAGATAATTCCTTAAGTGCTTGGCTGGCCATATTTAAGGTCAACACCTTTAATACGTTGCAACAACCATTCCAGGATGTAAATAACAAAAATGAAAAATATGTCCACCCCGGCAGCTAGGGAGTAAGCTAGTCCTAAATTGCTGAATGCCGTTGCTGACGGTTCAAGTAGATGGTCGATGAAAATTTCGGTGAATCCAAGGATGAATAGCAAAAAAGCAAACAGCACCATTATGATAATAAAAGCCTGCCAAGCTTTACCATACGAAGCACATGGCATCATAGCATTACTGATGGCAAATATTAAGTACAACCAAATGAGAAAGTCACCGGTGCCAAAGAGGGTTGATAATGCTTCAAGAAGCTGATCAGAATCGCCACTGGAGATTGCCTGGGCCAAGATCGGTAAATCAAATATGTTCAGCGCGATAAGCAATACGGCAGCCGTTCCCGTTACGAGCGGCGCGGCTCCGATGAGGCTCTCGCGAATCGGTCCTACACCTTGGGTATTAAACTCGACATAGCCAAGTTGAATTGTTCCTTCTTTTCCCCCAGTTTTAGGCAATACAGAAAACCTGCCGGTTCTGACACGCAAAATCTTAGCAGTCAACCAATGGCTGAATTCGTGTAGGAATACACCTGGAAACAAGATGATAGCATATAGAATTACTGCCCAATTCTTATTGCCTGTTATGAGTAAGGAAACTCCGTGCAAATGGCGATGTATCCAACGCTGCAAGAATTGTAGCGCCAACAGCGCTAACGCTACCCAAAGAAAAGGCATCAGGGCGATGCTCATAAAGTCTTGACCGAATGGATCTATGTCTGGTAAACGCCAGCGGTAGTCTTGACCATATCGACAAAGTCATGCTTTAAACTTGCACCGCCAACAAGAGCACCATCGATGTCTGGTTGTGACATGTAATCACCGATGTTATTTGCATTTGCGCTACCCCCATATTGGACTCGGATTTGTTGCGCAACCTCCTCATCAAAATTGTCAGCCAGAGCACCACGAACGGTCAAACCGATGATCCGGCCGGCATCCGTGGGGCTTGCTGATTTACCAGTACCAATCGCCCAAATTGGTTCGTAGGCGATTATGCACCGAACTGCTTGACTAGGCGTCAGACCATCAAACGCCGCTTTAACTTGATTGCCTACAAAACTGTCTGTCTCGCCAGCTTCATTCTGCTCCAAACTTTCACCGACGCAGATGATTGGCGTTAGATGGTGCTTCAGGGCCGCTTTCACCTTTTTATTAACGAGTTCATCTGTTTCAGAGAAATAAGCCCGCCGTTCGGAATGACCGAGAATGACGTATTGGCAAAAGGGTTTGAGCATGCCTGGTGCGCATTCTCCTGTGAACGCTCCCTCTTCCATATAGTACATATTTTGGGCGCCTACACCAATATTTGTTCCTTTTAAAGCATCCGCGACAACCGGCAAGGCCACATACGGTGGACAGACAACGCTTGCGACGTTTTTGATGCTATTCAATTGATGCCTGATATCGCGAACGAAAGCCAAAGCTTCGTCAGCAGTCTTGTTCATCTTCCAATTACCGGCAATGATCGGGGTACGCATGTTAAGACTCCTAAGAATGACTCATATTGGACTGAAATTTCCTGCGTATTATCTAATATTTGAGAATAAAACCTAGTCTATTTGGCGAAGCCAACTGCACGCGTTTCTCGAACAACTGTAACCTGAATTTGTCCGGGGTATTGCATACTATCTTCAATGGTTTTGGCTATTTCTTTCGATAGACGAATCGCCCCTAAATCGTCAATATTACCGGGACGGACCAATATTCGTATCTCACGGCCTGCCTGGAGTGCATAAGCGCTCTCCACGCCATCAAATGATTTGGCAATATCTTCTAACGTGCGAACGCGCTTTATGTAGTTTTCTAGACTCTCTCGTCGAGCACCTGGTCTTGCGCCCGAAATTGCGTCTGCTGCTTCGACTATGATCGCTTCCACCGAATCTTGCTCAACTTCATGGTGGTGTGAAGCAATAGCATTAACAACAGTCGCAGGTACTTTGAATCGCTTAGCGAATTCAGCGCCCAACATGGCATGCGTTCCTTCTTGTTCATGATCCATCGCTTTGCCAAGATCGTGAAGCAAGGCACCCATCTTAGCGATTTGAATATCTGCCCCAAGCTCACTTGCCAGTACCGCCGCTATCTTTGCGGCTTCCACCGCATGATGCAACTGATTTTGACCATATGAAGTGCGAAAGTTTAATCGTCCAAGCATCCGAATGATCTCTGGATGCAGGCCATGCACATTTGCCTCATATGCGGCCTGCTCGCCCGCTTCCTTTATCTGTTTGCTGACGTCTGCTTGTGCATCTGTAATCACTTTTTCAATCCGAGCGGGATGAATACGGCCGTCAACGATTAACTTTGCCATGGCTGCCCGGGCGACTTCTCGCCGCACCGGGTCAAAACTTGAGATAGTTACTGCCTCCGGCGTGTCGTCGACGACGACATCAACCCCGGCAGCCATCTCAAAGGCTCGGATGTTACGGCCACTCCGACCAATAATGCGACCTTTCATATCATCATTGGGCAACGGAACGACAGATACCGTGACATCTGCGACATGATCGCTAGCAACTCGTTGAATGGCTAATGCTATTAACTCCCGTGCTCTACTTTCGGCAGTTTCCTTTGCTGCATCTTCTATTTCCCGCATAACTCGAGCCATATCTTGACGAGATTCACTTTCCACGGCCGCTATCAATTGTTCTTTAGCCTCCTCCGTCGTCATTGAGGCGACTCGCTGCAGCTCTACCATTCTCTCTTGCTCAACATTGTCAAGCTCATTCTTTTTTCTGTCTAACTTACTCTGTCTCTTATTAAGAGTTTGTTCTCGTGTTTCAATTCGCTGCAACTGTTTATCAAGACTTGCCTGCCTACTATCGATTCGCTCTTCTGTTCGAGCTAGATCAGCGTATCGTTGATTTGCTACCCGTTCCGCCTCTTGTCTCATAGCCTTTGATTCATCTTGGGCAGTGGCGATGATCGTTTGCGACTCGCGTTCAGCGGCCTTCCTTGACTCTTCAGCATCTCTTTGTAGCTTTTCGTATTCTGCTTCATTGCGTGGCTTCATAATTAGCCACATCACGATGGCTACCGCCACACCACCAACAATCAGTCCGGCAATAATGCCAATCAATAATTCTGTCATATTCACTCTCTCCCGCGTAGAGGTTCAGATTCTAATTAATCTCACCATTCTCATTTAATTCATTCCACAGATCTGTGGTCGCTTTATCGGCGGTAGCATAATTGAAGCCACGCCTCTGTAAGTAAGGGATCATTTTTTCGCGAAAATCTTTACGAGAATACTTTCCCCAAATATTCATTTTCTTGGTTGCGGCGCGATGGGCCGCAACTGTTTCATCTACCTTATCAACAACCTCTTCAATAAGCTTTCGTTCGATGCCTAACTTAAATAACTCATGCTGGAGCGCTCGCCGGCTGCGAGGCTTGAACGTTTCTCGTTGCTCAACCCAATATTGGGCAAATTCCCGATCATCTAGCATTTTTAATTCTTGCAAACGTTCGATTACTGATTCAATGGTCGATTCCTCATACCCCTTTCGAATTAAATATTGCTTCATTTCCCAAACGCTTCGCGGCCGGTAACTGACGAATCTAAAGGCACGCTGTTTTGCAGACTCCACTGAGTCTTCAGAAAGCAAACCATCAATTGTCGTTTGGCTTAGAAGCTGTCCGATCTGCAACTTGGCAGCGACTATTCGACTTAGACTAAAGGCGTATTCACCATCGAGAAAAATATTAACCCTCTCCCTATTTCTTTTTTGACTCGAGATAGCCGTAACCGACCGTGTTGGTTTTTCGACTGAATACATATTTCATATAAAAAGCCGCGGCTTTAAGCCACGGCTTATATTCAAATTGATTCAATTAAATGACACTTTTAGTGTCAACTAATCAAAATCATTGTTACCGCTCTAAATGACAGATTTAGAAGTTAATTCGAAATATTCGAGGCTCAAACATGGCCTAATTCTTACTTGTTATTGAAAAAATTTCCAATTAACAAACTGTCAAATAACTGACTCGAGATTTATCGAAAAAGTCAATTAAAGCGGCAAAATTCAGTGGTAACAGTCTGCCCACTTGAAAGGCCGATTGCCTCTACCTTTAATAGCCGTTGGCTGGCAATCCTACCAAGTTACGCAACCGCTGCCTCGAGATCAACTGGCATTGCCAAGGGCGCAAGACCAGACTCAACTCTAATAAGGTTCTCTAATTCTACAGTGATTTCGGGATTCTCATTAAGGTAGCCTTTTGCATTTTCACGGCCTTGACCAAGAAGCGACTCCCCATACCGAAAGTACGCTCCACGTTTATCCACAAGCCCGTATTCGACTGCAAGGTCCAAAACATCGCCTTCTCTTGATATGCCAACGTTATACATGATATCAAATTCAGCTTCGGTGAAAGGCGGGGCAACCTTATTCTTTTTGATTTTCACTCGCGTTCGGTTACCTACTACTTCCCCTCTAACTTTGATACTTTGTATGCGACGCATATCTAACCTAGCTGAGGCGTAGAATTTTAAGGCATTACCGCCACTTGTCGTCTCTGGACTTCCAAACATGACTCCGATCTTCATCCTTATTTGATTTGTAAAGATGACGACGGTATTTGTCTGTTTGATCACACCGGAAAGCTTGCGCAGTGCTTGAGACATCAGACGTGCCTGCAATCCCACATGCGCATCGCCCATTTCACCTTCGATCTCTGCCCTTGGAACGAGAGCGGCCACAGAATCTACAACCACGACATCCATCGTGCCTGATCGAATAAGCGCCTCGGCAATTTCTAGAGCTTGTTCACCGGTATCTGGCTGGGAAATATACAGATTTTCGACATCAACACCACAACGACCAGCATACGCTGGATCTAAAGCGTGTTCCATATCGATGAACGCACAAATACCTTCGCGCTGCTGTGCTTCCGCTATTACATGTTGGCAAAGCGTCGTTTTTCCAGAAGATTCTGGACCATATATTTCTATGACTCTTCCTCGTGGTAATCCACCCACCCCAAGTGCGATATCAAGTGCAAGAGAACCAGTTGGTATAACCTCGACCTGCAAATGCCGGGCGTCTCCCAGACGCATGATAGAGCCTTCGCCAAAACGCTTCTGTATGCCAGCGATGGTTGTCTCTAGTGCGCGATCACGTCCTTGCTTGTCCATAAGATCTCGTGCTACGATTTTCTCTCGATAGGATAATAGCTTAGTGTACAATAGCGTTATGGAAATAGCAAACTCGAGGACTCGGGAAATTCGCCAGGCAAATACCAATGATCGAGGTGAAATTTTCCGGCTTATTAGGGAAGCAAACTTTGCCCATGTGCACTCCGATTGGTACCTCCCATCTGACTGGCTGGGCAATCCAGGATTCATCATCAATGAGCAAAATCGATCCCACAGATCGTCTTCGAAAATCCTCGGTTGTATGGCTGCGACGGCCGATCCGTTGCCAGCTGCCTGGATGAGGCTTGTCGCGCTAAACAGCAGCGAAAGTCCCGAAAAAATTTTGACTGAAATGTTTGAAGCTGTTTTGCCCGTATTGCGATCCCAGGGAATCGATCAACTTGCATGGTTACCAGGCCGATTCTGGCCTCAGCAGTGGTTTCAGAAGCTCGGATTTGAGGAGATTAACTGGATCACGACTTTTGTTAAGGATAATCTCGATATTCCCACAAGAAATATGGGAAATGTCGAAATTCGTCCCGTTAACACTGGCGATTTTATTAAGCTAGCAAAGTTGGAAGAAAATGCCTTTTCACCATTGTGGAGACACAGCGCCCAGGGCTTAACAATAGCAAACCAACAGGCCGTGAGTTTTCTAGTTGCACAAATTGATGACCAAATCGTTGGTTTTCAATATAGTGTTCCCGGGCAACAGCCGGCGAGCGTTCACCTGGTAAGAATAACAGTCCACCGCCAATTCCAATCACGAGGAATAGGAACGGCGTTGATGGCGGCCGCCTTTGAGGACTATCGCCGCTACCAAGCAACATCGGTTTCGCTAAATACCCAGATAGATAATATCCCTTCCCATCGTCTTTATAAGAGATTTGGTTTTTACCAGCTAGATGATGCTGTTCCTTTGTGGGCACGTAGAATTTGACGATTCAATTGTCTTATTTTTCAAAGCTGGATTTTATTAACTGATTCCCAATTGAACTTTACTGGTCGCAATTGGATAAAACTGAACAGTAAGGCTTATATTATTCGTCTAAAATGTTCGTCAATTAGGGATAGGAGAGAATAATGGAACGACGGTCACTTTCAAAAAGAGAAATTGATGAATTAAAAAATATGCTTCCAGAATGGGAGATTCGAGATGGAAAGCTTCACAAACTCTTCCAATTTTCTTCATTCGCGGACGCTATTGGCTGGATGGTCAAGATCAGTATTTACGCAGATAAGATCGACCACCATCCAGATTGGTCAAATGTATATAACAAAGTCGAAGTCCAGCTAATAACCCATGACCTAGGAGTCTTGAGTACACTTGATGTTGCTTTAGCCAAACACATGGATACATGAACAGGCATTGATTATTCTTGCTTCAAGGCGACATCAGCCAATTTTCGTAACCCAACAATGATATGGAAAAGTATTCCTAAGACGATGAAGCTGTTTTGTAAGTCTGCAATATGGCTTTGACTTCGCTGAGGGATTTGAAAGCATGAACCCCTTGTATAGGAGTATTTTCATGTATTTTTAGGGGTATCGAGAGATTGACGCCTCGAAAAAAATCGGTTAAGCTATTAGCGTCGTAAGTTCTGTATCGGACAATTGAGAAAGGCCGTCCAGACTTAGATAAGCTGGAAGGCCTCTTTTTCGTTAAGAAGGGACACACAGTTGTTATCTCGATTGTCCACCATTTTAAGGAGTGAGTAATGTCTGATAGAGAAGCTGGAACGGTTAAGTGGTTCAACCCTGAAAAGGGTTTCGGGTTTATAGCCCGAGATTCTGGCGGGGATATTTTTGTGCACTACTCGGCCATCCAGGGTTCCGGCTATCGCGTACTGGAAGAGGGTGCTCGCGTAACATTTACAGTCGGCGAAGGTCGAAAAGGTCCCGCCGCTCAGGATGTACGTACTGACGCTGGAGATGAAGCTTAATGAGTGATTTACCGGAGAAGGTCGCCGATGGCCACGTTGTATCCATAGACTATATCTTACGTCTGTCGGATGGGCAGGAAATCGACCGCTCCGAAGCAGGTTTTCCGTTG
>JBFFVR010000027.1:0-11123 GCA_041570685.1 Promineifilaceae bacterium (SeqCode) | reverse complement strand
GGTCAACTATCAAGGTATTTCCATGGAGTGGAAGGGTGTCACTATAGACGACTGTCCCGGTCGCCGATGCCATCACAGGTGTCCCTATAGCGCCAGCGAAATCGACCCCGGTATGAAAGATTTCAATCGGCCCACCATTGTATGAACGGGCATCACCATATCCTGCGGTGACTAGGGTATTCGTCACTGGCATTTGAAAGATTTCGTTCCACTGTTGTTTTGGGCTTATTTCGCCAAAGATTGTCGCTAAGGTCGCCTCTTCTTCGGCTCTGATCTCTGGAGCCAACAAGGCGCTTAACTCCTCTGGAATGGTGATCAGTTGAGTGCCATAATCACCAGAATTTAATTGAATCATCTGGGTAAAAATAGGCCAAGGTCGTTCGCCCGCGCCGCTTAGTTCCAAGGAGTAACGACCAATCTCGGCGAAGGCATCCAATCCGACTAGTGCAAGAAAGCCTTTATTGTAAGGGACGAAATTAAGTTTCTGATCGGCCAGAGTTCCTTCGGGCACGCCTGATAATTGATTTTCAACGTAAATAGCGGCCGCTTCTCCCTGCACCATTGGCGACGGGTACATATGTATTCGCTGCCAGTAACCGGGAAGCGTTTGAAAACGGCCGGAATCCGGGATATATAACCTTTGCCCAGGGAATAGATAGGTCGGGTGGTCGAGCTCGTTCAGATGCGCAAGTTCCAGTGGGGCCAGATTATAGATCGCCGCGATTGAACTTAAAGTATCTCCTGGCTGAACTATGTACGATAGACCGGTGCGGTGTTCTGATTCAGTCGATCCGGTTCTGCTGATAATGGTCATCGGCCGGCCGGCCACAAGACCATTGGCAGAAATTAAGCGATTGCTGGCTGCTATTGATTCGACTGTCGTCTTATAGGCGGTCGCCAAATCTGTTAGCGTGTCACCTACTTCGAAGACGTGGATCGCGGCGACCACTTCTCCTTGGCCACCGGGGATGATCAATTCTTGCCCGACGAGTAAAATGGATGGATCGGCCAGGTCATTCAATTGCTGTAGCGCTTCAACGGTCGTGCTATAGAGTTGGGCGATGGTAAACAGCGTTTCACCATCCTCTACAACATGAATCAAGGGGATATCTTCTTCCGGCGGCTGCTCAGGTGGGCTTGGCGTCGGCGTGGAGTCTTCGCCCTGAGCTCCAACCGATGGAGCCCAAACGAAAAAGGCAACTGTAAACAAGATTATCGCTGAGAATCGAATTTTCATGGAAGGAAAGCAGTCATTTGCTTGAGGAAGATAGGCCACTCTGATTTTTACAGCTGCTGAAATGTTATGCGCTCGCCAATCTGAACCGATTTAATAACACCCGGATCGGCTTCGATCGCATATTTCGCCGGGGCTTGAGGAAGATATGAAGGACGCCAGGGTCGGGCAACGATCTTATCGACAATCTCACCGCCCGAATTAACCCAAATAACCCCCAGGTCCATGAAACAAAAAAGCATAGTTATGCCAGAATTAACCCGGCTATCACTCCCCTCAACCAATACCAAGCCTTCACCCTCTTCAAGTGAACGCCGGAAGGTGAATCCACGCATTCTACTTAGAAAATCGTCACACCAACGCGCCCGTTCGACTAATACACGGCCGCTTTCTTCAAGCACGACTTTTTGATAAGCTGACTCAGCCACGACGAGAAGTATAGTAGGTGGGCACGCTGGCGACAAGCGTAAACTACCGGCAGGTGGGTCTTCTGTAAAAAAGTGTCAGAGCTGTTCAATCCTCATCAGATTCCGACCGGGGTCTCACCTGGATGCGACTAGCCCGAATCTCCTCATACAATCGTAGGGAAAGAAGAAAATGAAGCTTTGGCTTTTTCTGCCAGAACTCTTGCAGGCGAAGGTTGCCAAATTGTTCTTCATATCTCACAGCCTGTAAGTAGCGATCAAGCATATCAGCATCGTGAACTAATTTTGCTTCTGGGGATTCGCCCGGTCTCAACTCTTCCCATTGTTCCATCAATATCCCGTCAGTCTTGTCCAAGATCCTCTCAATGGCGCTCTTTTCAGCTATATGCTTGCTTTCAGCTGGCAGAAATCTCCAGGCCGGAGCAGGAATGTCAGAGGTAAGGGCCTCGGGCAAGTCATGAAGTAAGGCCATCGTTAAGGCCTTCGCCAAATCGATTGGCTCATCTAGATTATAGGCCAGTATGAGGGTGATGAATGCTACTCCATAACTATGGGCGGCTACATTCTCGGCTTCCGGGACGCCTCGCTGCACCCAGCCAGTACGAACGGTGTTTTTCAGCTGGTTGCCCTGTTTAAATAACTGGATGATGTCTTTCTCTTTTTCATTCACTTTGCATATCCGATTTCGTTTATTGATGCGACTATCTTAATTTTCGCTTGGTCAATCATAACAGATTTCAGAAGCGATATTCGTTTATCCCTAGGAGGAATTCCAACAGGTGATTTTCAACATGCAAGTAAAGTGATCAAGAAATCAACTTTACTTGAGCCGAACACGTCTTGCCGCAACAAGTATTTAGATTTTCAAATTTTTGATTCCGACAAATAATACTTGCCCCTTGTTTTCTCAAGGTTATACTAGTCGAGCAGGCATGCGGTTTCCCTTAGTTAGTCATAGATCATGAGTCGTTCCTAATAGAGATGGGGAATTTCTTATTTAATCCTATCTTTTTTCGGCCTCTTCTATTGACAGCTATAAAGGAGGTGAACACTGAATCGATTTGTCACTATTCATTAGGTAACAGTTTAGATATTCTGATTACATCTACACCACTCAGCTATATTGGAGGATATAAATGAAGAAGACCCGATTTTTACTCTTGGCTGCCCTTGTTGTTTTTGCCTTGGTATTGGCGGCTTGTAGCCAGGGCGAAACAGAGACTGTTGAAGTCACCCGCGAGGTTGAAGTCACCCGAATTGTCGAAGTACCTGTCGAAGGTGAAGCGGCACCGGCACCAGCACCAACGGGCGAGCGATTGCAGACAGTCCGTGACCGTGGACGTTTGGTTTGTGGATCGCGAACCGACCTAGCTGGATTTGGCTATCTGGACGAAAGTGGCGCTAATGCGGGTTTCGACATCGACTTCTGCAAAGCCGTAGCAGCGGCCGTTCTGGGCGACTCCGAGGCCGTCGAGTTTGTTCCCTTGAGCGCGGCCGAGCGAGGACCAGCATTACAAACCGGCGAAGTTGATATATTGGCCCGAAATGCCACCATGAATGTGACTCGAGACGCTCAATGGGGCAACTTTACCGTGGTCACCTTCTATGATGGGCAAGGTTTTATGGTCCCAAGCGCTGGTGGCATAACGACCCTTGAAGAGCTTGATGGGGCCACCGTTTGTGTCACCAGCGGAACGACCACAGAGACAAATCTGGCTGACGCTTTCCGCCAACGGGGCTTGGAATTTACACCGGTTGTCTTTGAGGATACTGCTACCGTCTACGGCACCTACGAATCCGGTGGCTGCGACGCTACTACTAGTGATAAGTCACAGTTGGCTGCGATTCGCAGCGGCTTTGCGGATCCAAATGCCCATATGATTCTGGACGTTACTATATCCAAAGAACCCTTAACCCCGGCAGTACCGCATGGAGATGATCAATGGTTGGACATCGTCAAGACCGTTGCCTGGGTCCTCATCGGCGCCGAAGAGCTGGGCGTAACCTCTGAAAACGTCTCTGAAATGCTGGGCAGCGATGATATCAAGATTCGCCGTCTACTAGGCGTTGAAGGAGAGTTTGGCCAGGCCGACTTGGGTTTGGACGCCGATTTCGCGGTGGACATCTTAAATTCGGTTGGCAATTATGGCGAAATCTATGACCGTTATATGGGACCTGACGGCTTAGCTTTCACCTTGCCCAGAGGCAATAACGAACTTTGGACCAACGGCGGCTTGATTTTTGCCCCAGATATCAAGTAGTTGTTAGTTTCGTAGCATTAATTGGTGCAGTCCTGGAAAACCAGGCCTGCACCTTTTCCCAGGGCCGCGCATGAGCGATAACAAAGAGCCAAGTAGCCTCTTCACGTACCAAGGGATTCCCCTTTGGCGTGATGATCGGGTTCTAAAAGGGGTAGCCCAGGTCGTTTCAGCCGTGCTCGTTCTTGGATTCCTTTATCTATTTTTCAGCAATGTGCTGGCTGTGGCCGATGCCCGTGGCCTTGCCTTGGGTTTCGACTTCTTAGGCGAATCGGCAGGTTTTCCCATCGGTGAAAGCATCATCATCGATTACGATCCTTCCTTGTCCTTTGGCCAGGCCTTTGCCGTTGGTTTCCTTAACACCCTAAAGGTAGCGCTAGTCGGTATCGTCTTGGCGACCATTCTGGGCATTATTGTCGGTGTGTCCCGGCTCTCCAGCAATTGGTTGGTCAGGAATATAGCCAGCGTTTATATAGAAATCATACGCAATATCCCCCTCTTGGTTCTGCTCTTCTTTATTTTTTTCGGGGTCTTTCAGCAATTGCCCGTCGTCCAAGAAAGCATATCTTTAGGCGATCTATTATTCATCAATAATCGCGGTTTTTATATGGCCTGGTTCCTGACTACAGACAGTACCGTTAGTTGGATTGTGGTGGTGGCCGTGGCCATCATCCTGGCCATGATCGTTTTTGTCATTCTAGGACGCTACCAGCTACGAACCGGTCGAGAAACCCATCCATTCTTATGGGGTTTAGGCATTTTTATTGGATTGCCCTTGATCGCCTGGCTTATTTTACCAACCCAACCGCTGCATATAGAGTTCCCAGTTTTGGGGAATTTTAATTATGTGGGCGGCACGACTTTAACAACTTCCTTTGCCGCTCTGTTATTAGGACTCGTTCTTTATACCGGGGCCTTTATCGCCGAAATTGTGCGTGCGGGTATTCTGAGTGTATCTAGGGGTCAGCAGGAAGCTGCCCGGGCTATCGGTTTAAAGCCACTGCAATCTCTTCGATTGGTTATCTTCCCCCAGGCGTTGCGGGTTATTATTCCCCCGTTGATCAGCCAATATTTGAACCTGACTAAAAATTCAAGTCTGGCTATAGCCATTGGTTACCCTGATCTATTTGCTGTTGGCCGGATAATGATCAATCAAGCTGGTCGAGCAGTACCCGTTTTCTTAATGATCATGGCCACCTATCTGTTAATGAGCTTGACGTACTCTGTGATCTTAAATCTTTATAACCGGCGGATTAGCTTCCAGGAGAGATAGCTTGACTACAACAACACCTACCATACGCCGGCCCGATCGAAGAATTGGCATCGTAGCCTGGCTCCGAAGAAATCTTTTCAATACTTGGTACAACTCGATTTTGACGGTGTTATTGTTGTGGGTGATCTATCAAGTTCTGAGCGGGTTTTTGGTGTGGCTCGTCAATGCCAATTGGGCGCCGGTGGTAACATCTCCTATCTTGTATGCGGTAGGCCAATATCCCCAAGAAGAGCTTTGGCGAGTTGGCTTGGCTTTGAGCATCGTATCATTTTTATTCGGAGTGAGTTGGGCGATCTGGGGCAATCTTATTCGCAATTTCGCCATCATGATTTTGGTTGGCTTTATTGTGATAGGCATCGTCCTTCCTTTTGCCTTTAAAGAAATTCAAGCAATTATTTTGCGCCTCTATTTTGTGGCTAATATCCTCGTTCTTGGGCTGGGCTATCTATTGGGCAGATCGCGCTTTGGCAAAGTCCGCTTGCTAGCAGTCGGCTGGTTATTGTCTCTGCCTATCATCTTAATTTTGCTTCGGGGTCTTTCGTTTGCAGAGAACTTGCCGGTGATCGAGACCACCGTTTGGGGTGGTCTGATGATTAACTTGCTCCTGGCAGCTGTAGGTATTGCCCTCTCCTTTCCACTCGGCATATTACTAGCCTTGGGGCGGCGCAGCAGTTTACCGGTGCTAAAGACCTTTTGCACTTTATTTATAGAGCTTGTGCGCGGGGTGCCGTTGGTCAGCATCCTATTTATGGCCTCTATCATGCTACCCCTATTTCTAGGCGACTCAATTCGTATAGATCGTTTGCTCCGGGCTTTACTGGGCATTACCCTATTTAGCGCAGCCTATATGGCCGAAAACGTTCGAGGTGGATTACAAGCCATTCCCTTAGGCCAATACGACGCGGCAAAAGCGGTTGGCCTCAGTGGTTCGTTAACCACCCTTTTAATTGTTCTGCCCCAGGCCTTGCGCCTAGTAATCCCAGCCATCGTAGGACAATTTATTGCTCTCTTTAAAGATACAACGCTTGTCGTGATCGTTGGTCTGATCGACATTTTAGGTATAGGTCGATCTATTCTTGCCGGTAATCCGGCATGGGTGACCGCTCAAGCTGAGGTATACATTTTTATCGCGGCTGTATTCTGGATTTTCACTTACTCCATGTCTACTAGCAGTCGCCGCCTAGAAAAAGCCCTGGGAGTTGGCGTCCGCTAGCACAGCTTTCGGCAAACAAGCATGACAGTACGAGGAGCACATAACCAGATGTCGTCAGAAATGGAGCAGGAAATCACCGAAAATTCGATTATTGTCTGCCGTGGTGTTCACAAGTGGTTTGACGATTTTCATGTACTAAGGGGAATTGATCTCGACGTTCAAGTTGGCGAGGTGATCGTCATCTTTGGACCCTCTGGTTCTGGAAAATCAACCTTCATTCGCACGATCAATCGCCTCGAAGAGCACCAAAAGGGAGACATCATTGTCGATGGGAAAGAATTATCCCATGACATTCGCAATATTGAAGCCATCCGCAGTGAAGTAGGGATGGTATTTCAACAGTTCAACCTGTTTCCCCATTTAACCGCTATACAAAACGTTACCCTGGGTCCGATCTGGGTAAGGCGTACTCCAAGGCAGGAGGCTGAAGAAAACGCGGAGCAGCTACTGGAACGTGTCGGCATCCCAGAACAAGCCCATAAGTTTCCAGCTCAGCTCTCTGGAGGCCAACAACAGCGCGTTGCCATCGCTCGGGCACTGGCTATGCAACCCAAAATCATGCTCTTTGACGAGCCGACATCAGCATTAGACCCGGAAATGATCAAAGAGGTACTCGACGTAATGCAAGAGTTAGCCCAATCAGGGATGACCATGCTCGTGGTGACTCACGAAATGGGATTCGCTCGTGGGGTAGCCGATCGCATGCTATTTTTCGATGACGGTATTATAGTGGAGCGAGGAACACCTACTCAAATATTCACTAACCCTCAAGAAGAACGAACCAAACTATTCCTTTCCCAGATATTGCAACACTAGGTGGATGGGGGCGCTACTGGTGCCTGCCAGCTGGGCGATTTGTGGACATGCACGATTTTCCAGCCGTCATTTCCTTTGATTAATACCCGGCTCTCATTGTGCGATTGGTGGCTTATAACCCCATTCTTATTGATCGTTAGCATGAAAGTATAGCTAACGATTGCTGTATCGTCGTAAAGCTGAAGCCGGGGTTCCCATAGATCGTAACGGAAATTAGCGTCGGCTCCTGCCCAACTGTTCTCAATCATGAATAAATGAAAGGGAAGACCATCTTGGCGGTGGGCAGTGATAAACCATTCGTACAACGATAGATCTTCGGCCGTCGTTGCTACATAGGTTTCCATATCACGAGTAAATATGCTTTCTAAATGGCTATTTATTGTATCCCAGATCTCTTTTTCTATAGTCTCCATAAAACCCTCCAATTTTCAGTGGTCTGAAAATGTCCATGAGCCTTTCTGTTAATCCGACCACCAGTAGCTTATTGTTAAAAACCGAATCTTCATTAGCTACGAAATTAGAGATGTGTTCGAGTCCCATTTTCAGCCGATTCATAAAGGGCTAAAGCCGTGCGCACATGGTTGCGACTTTCCGCCAGGGTTAAGTAGTTCTTCTGCCCGTCCAGAATTGCTCGATTCATATCCTGAACCTCACCCAGATAGAGTTCTTTTTCCGGTACACTCACCAACTCTCGCTCTCCATTATGCGGGGTGAAATAAAGGTAACTGCCACCAACCATTTGGATAAAAGGTCGATAAAGCGTGAGAATGCCTTCAGTTCCAATGATCTGAGCGTAAGTGTGAAATGGTGTTTGGAAGGAACAAGAAATATGAGCCACTCTCTGAGCACTGTAATGCATGTGGCCAGAGAAAACCATATCGACTCCAGAATCGCCAACGACCTGGTCACCAACCACCCATTCAGGCGGACCACCCATAACATATTGCGATAGGCTAACGGGATAGATGCCCACATCCCACAAGGCACCGCCGCCCCATTCGGGCACCAAACGCACATTACCGGTGTCAAGCCCCTTAAAACTGAAGAATGCCTCTACATAAGCAATGTTCCCTAGTCGGCCGCTATGTACCCACTCGCCAACTATCTTTGTCTGGGGATGGTGCCGGTACATAAAGGCTTCGGCCAAAACCAGTGTATTTTTCTCGGCCGCCTCTATCATCTGATCCACTTCTTGCAGGCTAATGGCAAAGGGCTTTTCACATAAAACATGCTTGCCAGAATTTAGCGCATTCACCGTCCATTCAGCATGAAGATGGTTGGGCAAGCTAATATATACGGCATCTATATCATCTGAATCCAACATCTCTTCATAGCTCGCAAATGTTTTTGGAATCTCCCACTCGGCCGCATAGTCTTCAACCCTGGCCAAATTTCGGCTGGCGACGGCCGTCAACTCCCCACGGGAAGAAGCCCGGATAGCCGGAATTAGTCTCCGGTTTATATTGGCCGTCGAAAGCAATCCCCAACGTACGTTTTTCATCGTTTGCTCCTTGCTTAAAATAATTGAATATTAAGGAAATTCGAGCAGCGAGTATAGCCTCGCTCAAATAGTTACCTGGCGGAAGGTTGGCAAATTGGTGTTGCAAAAAGCACCTGCCGATCAAACAGCACCATACTAAAGCTTCATGCTCAATCTGACAACGGCCTTCGCGCGGTAACCATATCATAATCCATCTGCCAGTGGTGGATGAGCACCTGCGACAACCCTAGACCGGTTAATAATCCTTCGAAATTATCAACCGAACGATATCGACCCAAAAATAGATAAGCGACGCGGCCGCTTCGCCGGCTGGTTACAAGGAACCCACCAGGTCGCAATAGCCGGACCATCTCCTCCAGGGCTCCTCTATCAGACGGAAAAAACTCTAATGCCTCGAGGCAAGTAATGACATCGAAGCTATCGTCAGCGAAAGGCAACTTCATAGCTGACTGTCTAATCCAGGTTACGCGATTTCTATTTGGCGCCGGCCGTTCATCCATCTTGGCTCGCGCCTGTTCTAGCATGCGACCTGCGGCGTCAAGTCCAATAACTCTCCCCGTATAATTTGGATTATCCAATAACAATAACGGAACCCTTCCCGTACCTGTGGCCACATCTAATACCCAAGTCTCTGGTCTGTCAGCTAGCTCGTCCAAAAGGACCGCGCTTATGGTTTGCCGCTCAAATTCAGCGTTGAACTGTTTGATGCCATCATAGTTGCCAGCAGTCAGATCGTAAAGCAAAATCACGACCCGCCGCCCTAAAAACACACCCTCAGTAATTACCAGAAGCCAGTAAAGTACCAGACCGACTACGATTAACGCCAAAAGAATAAAAAGCCAGTTCATATATGAAACATTGTACTTAAAGATCTCTTCATACTTAGAAGTAACCTTCTTCCTTCAACCAACGTTCTGTTTGCCTCATCCCCTCTTTTAGGCCGATATGGGGCTATAATCAAGTTGTTGGACGGCCTTTGTGTTCGGATAGCTGACCTTATTGATGTAAAAAGCGAGCAATTCATCAGGGGACTCAGACCGTCCGATTAACGGTTCTGCAAGGAATAGAATCGCCTTGGCAAGCCCCAAGGGGATTCGTCGCGGCCGGCGATGACACATCTGGCCATAGTAATCAAAAAGCTCGTACCAAGATAAAGACTCATCAACGAAATTGAACACCTCGCCAGCTGCCTTAGGCTGTGTCGCGGCTAGAATGAGGCCGTCGACTAAATTGTCCAGGTAAATAAGATGGGCGTATCCAGAACCATCGCCTAAAATGACAGGGATTCTGTTCTTAACCAATCGAAAGAGGTTAACAGTCCAATTTTTCCCTCGAGGACCAAATACCATTCCTGGCCTTATTATCACCAGTTCAATTCCCATTTCGATGGCCAGTTCACGCAGTCGAAGCTCTCCCTTCGCTTTTGTTAGACCATACAGGCTTTTCTGTCCCAGATCCAGAGCCCCACTCTCATCCATCATCGAGCCATTTGGCGGGCCGTAAACGGCGATTGAACTAACGTGGACGAATCGTGAAACACTTGCCTCATTTGCTTGTCGCAGCAATTCGACCGTGGCTGCTACATTAACCTGAGCAGCGATTTCACCGCTACTCGTTCCTTCCGCAGCAACCAAATGAAAGATGATATCTTGTCCTTGAACGACCTTATGCAAAGCGGTTCGATCTGTTATCTCGATTTTTCGTAAATCGACTCCCGCTTCCTCAACCGCCGGTACCTTGCTCAGATCCCGCCCGGTACCAGTGACGACAGCTTTTTGTTCTAGAGCAAGTCGTTCAGCCAACCTTCCGCCGATGAATCCAGTGGCACCTGTTACCAATATCTTTTTGTTCTCCAGGGACATAAGGAAGATTGTACCGAATGTTTATGTTTGTTGAAACAGTTTTCCGAAATAAAAAAGAGCGTCGCTTTGATCAGTTATTTTTGAACCATTTCGAGCCGGCAAATGTCTCGTACTTTACAGTCCCTGATCTGAATCATGCTAGTATTGCCTGTTGGCTTGCATCTACTTAGTCCGAATACTAATATGTCGGACTGTACATACCGTTATTGTCTGCAATTTATTGTTTACAATACTATTGGGGAAGCGATGATTCAAGCGTTTCTCAAAACCTAAGTGGCCTGAGTCTCAGTCAGTTATTAGGAGGCACATTACTTGATTGTCGGAATGGATTTTGGCACGACCAATTCAGGCATGGCTGTCTACGACGGCCGGGCTGTTCGATTGTTGCCCCTAGACCCGACAAATTCGAATCCGGCCGTGGCCAGGACAGCTCTCTATATCGGCAACGATCAATCTATCAATCTTGGGCGGGCGGCACTCAATCAATATTTTGAAGAAAATGTTGGTCGTCCGGTCAAAATGAAAAAGGTTTGGGTTGGGG
>JBFFVR010000026.1:0-11420 GCA_041570685.1 Promineifilaceae bacterium (SeqCode) | reverse complement strand
TATAGGACTGTTATTTTATCAGGCGCGACCCCCCAGATAGCGGCTATATCATGCTTCGTCGCTTTAGAGTCAGCAAGGATATGTGTCGCCCGGGAGACAGATCGAGGCACCACTTTATTTAAATAATTTCGAAGCTGTGATGTGAATGTCTCCGGATAGTGAATGAATGAAAGATCATGAATAGTCAGCAATGTCGGTATTTCTTGTTGTACCGGCGGCAAAACAAAATCTGTCGAGTGAAAAAGGTCTAAGGAACCTGTAAATACTTGAATAGGAATGGGGATATTTAACTTGTACCAGAGGCGATACAACCATCGTTCATTTATCGGAGCAAGGCGAACAGAAATGTTAGTCCCTGTAGGTAGAGGATTTTCAACAGGTATTTTCTTTGGTATTTTCGCCGAGAACAAGGTGTATTCGAAGGCATTTTCCTCATCTTCAGAGGCTAGTGCGTTTACTAACTCCCTTGTGTAACGGCCGATACCTGCTCCTTGATTAACGGCTGCAGTGACGTCTATACCAATTCGAGGTCTTGTAAGTGCCTGCTCATTCTCGTCCGACATTATCAAATGTCCAAAAACGATTAACGAAGAAATTCCAAAAGAGTACAACGATCGTGGCCAGGATTTTTGCGGGTATATAGCCGGCGATAGAGCCTCCGAGAAAATCGATATTTGCAAAGATACTGTCGAATATCGGTGTCGCTAAAATAAAGATGACGTTATTTATGATGAGACCGAGGATGCTGACCAATGCAAACTGTGGCAATTGAATCCGCTTTTTCTTAGAACGAGATTCTGGATAAGTCCAATAGCGATTAAATGTAAAGTTGCTCAATACTGCCAGGGTGAATGAGATTGTATTTGCCAGTACCAACCCGACAGTGGCGGGAAATGGTGTATTCTGTTCTATTAAACCTGGTATATCAACGACTTCGATCAAAAAAGTTAGGGTGCCGAAGTCAATGATGAATCCAAGTGTGCCAACAACTAAAAATTTGGCAAAACGTTCCGCCTCTTTTGGATTGATCCCAAAACGGCCGGCAAAATTGGCGAATAAGCTAATCATCCTTCAGCGCCAGGATCTGTTGTAATCCCAACATTACTCCTACAAATAAGTACAATTGATTTACATAAAGTTTATCAACTAGGTGGTGAACCGACAGCGCCATCCATGCGGCCAGCAATCCAAGAACGACTCCTCGATAAACCCACTTTGAGGTACTCAATAACTTGATAGCTTGGATAAAAATCACGATCCACAAGACAAGGTAAGCTAATAAACCGATCGCTCCGGTCTCAGCTAAAAGATTAAGATAATAATTATGGGCATGGCCTAAGGGATGAGGCCAATTGAGCAAGCCGTAATCCTCGTAAGCGGCCGCATAATTGCCAAATCCAACACCGACAGCCAAGTTATCTCGGGCCATATCGATCCCTGACTGCCAGTGGGCCAACCGCTCGACATCTGCAAAATTCTCAACCGTTATATAGACACCGCGAACATCTCGGATGTCCAGTGCACCGGCAAAACTAGAGAGACGTCCCGTAATAGACGTTGGTATCAAATTGAACTGCACAGCAATCAACATGAACAAGAAAAGGAGTGATAGCAGTAACAAACCAACCAGGCGCCGCTTTGGTAAAAAGAAGATCAAGGTGGCCATTCCCACAGCAAAACCGAGCCAGGCTCCGCGACTCCAGGACATGATCAAGGCAACAGTTGTAGAGGCGGCAACGGAGGTTACAAAGATGAACCATAGCCAATCACTAGTTCGCCAGCCTATCCCCACCTTTATTTTCTTAAATAGATCCACCACCAAACCTATCGTTATACCGATAGCCAAGCTGGCAGCAATTCCCATAAAACCACCAAATGGATTTGGTTGTTGAAATGTTCCGAATGCCCGATAAAAACGATCCAATATGAGAAAGTGATCGGGACCAGAGCCCCTAATTCCAAATTGCCAAATACCAATGATCGCTTGACTCAATCCCGCAAGCAAGAGAATGCCCGCGATCCATCGGAGATCAATACCAGGTCGATTGATCTTACTAAATGCGCTGCGAGTATTTCGCCTATGCCATGTGGTGCCAATATCGACAACTATCAGCATGATTAAAGCTAACTCCAGCCATTTGATTAATTCAATGATTCCGAGGCGGAGAGAGGATGCGGCAAGTAGGCTAATTGACACTGCCGTGATAAATATAGCCAGTGGTATATTGATTGCTGTTTTTGCTAAGACTATTCGGCGACGAAGCACGCCATAACCCAACCAGGCTCCTACTGTTGCGACGAAAAGTAGTTGCCCACTTTTCGGTAGTGAAGCTCCAATCCAAAGACTTTCTATCGCCCCAAGAGGTCCTATTAATAATACAAGGGCAATACCTACCAGAGGTTGAACAAGGGTTAAAAGGGCCAGAGCTATGCCGATTACCGCAGCGGCAGCAGGAGCAAATGGCAAAAGAGCTGCGGCGAATCCGGCGAGAATGGCCACGGCAACAATCTTCAGCCACTGCCAGGAATACATGAAGCTAAAACTATTCAGGCTGTGTAACGTGCTCCCTGTAATCACACCACCCTCTTGCGGTAGAACTCAATGGTCTGAGTTAAGCCATCGACCAACTCGACGGTAGGCTCCCATTCCAGGATATTCTTAGCCTTCGTAATATCCGGCCGTCTAACTTTTGGATCGTCGGTGACACGATCATCGGTGGGATTCACATGTACGATTTCAGAGCGAGTTCCGGTGAGCTCTTGAACCATATGAGCAAATTCAAGAATGGTTGTTTCATTTGGATTGCCAATATTTACTGGCTCTATTTCATCAGAGAATAACAAACGATATATGCCTTCGACTAAATCGCTATAATATTGAAATGAACGCGTTTGACTACCAGAGCCATAGACTGTCAAAGGTAATTCATTTAGCGCTTGAAAAATAAAATTTGGTACAACTCGTCCATCATTAAGCCTCATTCTTGGACCGTATGTATTAAAAATCCGAACGATACGGGTATCGAGTTCATGATAACGGTGATAGGCCATAGTCATTGCTTCAGCAAATCTCTTAGCTTCATCATAGACACCTCGCGGGCCTATCGGATTGACATTTCCCCAATATGACTCCGGCTGCGGATTCAATTTTGGATCCCCGTACACTTCAGACGTTGAGGCTAAAAGAAATCGTGCGCCTTTCGCCTTTGCCAAACCAATTGCATTGAGTGTTCCGAGGGATCCAACTTTTAAGGTGTGAATTGGATGTTCTAAATAATCAACTGGACTGGCCGGTGAAGCAAAATGCAGAACTGCATCCAGCGGATCTTTAACGTAGAGGAAATTAGTGACATTATGACGAATAAATGTGAAATTCCGATCGCCGATTAAATGAGCAATATTGTCCATGCTGCCAGTAATCAGATTGTCTATGGCAATAACTTCATGCCCTTCTGATAGGAATCGATCACATAAATGGGAACCAAGAAACCCAGCTCCGCCCGTGATTAGTATACGCATATTAATTCCTTCACTCGCTTTCGCACTGAAATCAACAGGCTATTTTATCTTAGCGCCTAGATTAGGGCTAACGAAAGCGTCATAATCTGCTGAAGGCATTCGGTATGACATTAATTAGATAGCAAATTAGCCGATTTAATCGCCCTGGTTTGCAGGTCGTTTGCTGCCCAATGTATACTCACCCAATATGCAAGCGAGAACTTAGTACCGCAATTTATAATTGAATTTATCCGAATTTCCCCCTATTATTGCTAAGCAACAACCAATTTTGGAGTGACAGGATGCCAGCTATTAGTGCTGATAAATTTCAGAACGATTCAGGTTTCGAAGATGGGACAAATGAGCTAACCGGGCAAAGAAAGGCTGATCATATTCGTATTAATTTAGAGGAGGATGTTTCTTTCCGACAATTGACCAACGGTTTAGACCATTATTACTTCATGCACCAGGCGTTGCCTGAACTAGATTTTGGGAACGTAGACACGGCAACCCGGTTATTTGGTAAAGAATTAAGCAGCCCGCTACTGATTTCCTCGATGACCGGTGGGACTGACGAAGCCCTTGACATCAATTTAAAATTAGCTGAAGCTGCTCAAGAGATTGGAATTGCAATGGGTCTTGGCTCAGTACGTGCAGCTATCGAGAACCCCAGAATTGCTTATACTTTTCAAGTACGGGACGTTGCACCCGATATCTTGCTTTTCGCGAATTTAGGGGCGGTCCAACTAAACTATGGTTATGGGATTGATGAGTGTTTGACGGCGGTCGACATCTGCCAAGCCGATGCACTCATACTTCACTTTAATGCATTACAGGAAGCAGTCCAGCCGGAGGGCGATTATGATTTCTCTGGGTTGCTGGATAAGGTTGCAGAGATTTGTTCGCGCTTACCCGTACCGGTTATCGCCAAGGAAGTCGGCTGGGGATTTGCAGCAGAAACGGCGGCGAAACTTTCGGCCGCGGGAGTGGCCGCTATTGACGTGGCTGGCGCCGGGGGGACTTCTTGGAGCCAGGTGGAAATGTACCGAGCGCCAACCTCCCGCCATGCTCGAGTGGCGGGGGCATTCATAGATTGGGGAATTCCGACAGCGGATTCAATTCAGTTTTGCCACCAGGCGGCTCCAGAATTACCAATCATAGCCAGTGGTGGTATTCGCAACGGTATTGATGTCGCCAAATGTATCGCACTTGGAGCGACAGCGGCAGGTTTAGCCGGCGATTTTCTCAGGGCTGCTGCAAATGGAGGAACGGAAGCCGTGATTGAGACGGCTGGGGCTTTAACGGATGAATTGCGCATCGCGATGTTTTGTAGTGGTGTTGCCAATCTCCATCAATTATCGGAAACAAGATTATTTTCTAGGGACTTTACCTAGTAAATTCGGGGAACAAACACCTACGTAAAGAGAAGTGAGATTTTCTATTATGAACGAACTCTTACAATCAAAAACCGATCAAATGATACCAGCGGTTGAAACTGAAATGCAGGATGTATTGAAGCTCCGCTCCCAAAAGGGAGATCCTTTTTACGGCATGATGCATTATCACATGGGTTGGGTCGATCAAGATTTTAAGCTCAACAAAATAAAAGCCGGAAAGAGGATTCGTCCTCTATTATGCCTTTTATCGACTGAGGCGGCAGGAGCTGATTGGGAGTCTGCCGTTCCGGGTGCGGCTTCAATCGAAATTTTACACAACTTCACATTAGTACATGATGACATTCAAGATGTAAGTCCTACTCGACGCGGCCGTCCAACAGTGTGGCGACTTTGGGGAGAAAATCTGGCTATTAATAGTGGAGATGCGATGTTCGCCATCGCCCACCTTGCGATGAATCGTTTAAGTGAGAGGGGTGTTCCTGACGCCATCACGGTTCAAGCGCTGCGAAGGCTTGATGAAACTTGCGTCGATTTAACGATAGGGCAGCACGCGGATATGTCTTTCGAAATACGAAATGATGTGACCGTCGAGGAATACCTGCGCATGATTCATGGAAAGACTGCAGCCTTGCTTGCTTTTTCAACTGAACTCGGCGCTCTTGTCGCCGATTGTCCGCCAGAAATTGTGAAGCACTACGCGGATTTCGGCCGAGATCTAGGTTTTGCATTTCAAATTAGGGATGACATATTGGGTATCTGGGGGGATGAAACAAAATTAGGAAAGTCGTCAGCTACCGATATTGAAACGAGGAAAAAGAGCCTTCCGGTATTATATGGCCTCCGCAATAGCTCCAGACTTGAAGAACTGTATGCTCAGGAGACTAACGACGCAAATTTTGTTCAAGAGGTTGTGGAAGAGCTTGATAAAGTAGATGCCCGGAAGATCGCAGAATCTTACGAAGAACGTTACGCCAACAGTGCTTTGGAGCATTGGAAAGCAGCTAACCCAAAGGGAGATGCTGGTCTGGCACTTCATCAATTGACTCTGACTTTGCTTAACAGACAAACCTAATTAGATAGAGATTAGGCGTCCCCTAGTCAATAAAAAAGGCGAAACAGTGTCCTGTTTCGCCTTTTCTGTTTATCTGAACTGCTTTGTTACGTTTAGAAGTAGTACTCAATCAGTCAGTAGTTGCTTCGGTCTCTTGTATTGTAACTTTCGCCGCTTCAGCTGCAGCTTGAGCCGCAATCCTTTCGAGCACCTCTTCATCTGTATTATCATCAATCAATAAGTTTGCCAGATCTACCTCAACTTCAGCCTCTTGTTCGAGAAGAGCTTCAGCAGCTTCTCGCTCAGCTATTCGATCTTGGCGAGCTGTGTAACCAGTCCCTGCTGGGATCAGCTTACCAATGATAACGTTCTCCTTTAAGCCAAACAGATCATCTTCCTTGCCTGCAATAGCCGCTCCAGCCAACACGCGAATGGTATGCTGGAACGAACTGGCGGATAAGAAACTATTCGTATTAAGCGAGGCTTTTGTAATGCCTAGTAAGACGGGTTCGGCCCTCGCAGGCTGTCCACCCTCAGCTTCAATTTCTGCATTGGTCTTTTGGAAAATCGTCGTTTCTATAAGTTCCCCAGGTAATAACTCGGTATCTCCTGAAGCGGTTATCGTAACTTTGCTCAGCATCTTGCGAATGATGACCTCAAAGTGCTTATCACTTATGTTTTGACCTTGCGGTCTATACACCTGCTGCACTTCCTTCAATAAGTACTGTGTGACAGCGTCGCGTCCTAATATCTCTAAAATGCGATGCGGATTTTTTGAACCTTCTGTGATTTGTTCGCCGGCTTCTAATCTGTGTCCTTCAGAAACCAATATCCTTGTTCCAGCAGGGATTTCATAATCCCTTTCATCGGTGCTTTCCCAAACGACACTTATGACTTTTCCATTTAATACAACCCGACCGGCATGACGTGATGCTATGACATCATCTTCATTTTCGGCTAACACAGCTCCGGCTTTAATTTGTTCTTGATCCTCAACCAAAACCGTAAAACCATCCAGTATTTCGTACTCATCTTCTACAATCTTGCTGTCGGTAACGATCACATGGCGGACGCCATCGATCACTCTAAGAGCTGCCAGGCCACCGATTTCGGTCATTACCGCCTCGCCCTTTGGCTTCTGACGTGCTTCGAATAATTCTTCAACACGTGGTAAACCTTGAGTAATATCACCCCTTGCTTCGGCAGTACCGCCGGTGTGGAATGTACGTAGAGTTAGCTGAGTACCAGGCTCACCAATGGATTGAGCAGCAACAATTCCAACCGCTGCTCCAAGCGTAACCGCCTCTCCTTTCGCCAAATCAATCCCATAACATTTTGAGCAAATGCCATGAAGTAACTCACAAGTCATAGGCGAGAATACATAAACTTTATCAATGCCCGTAGCATCAACTAGATCTGCTAGCTCTTCGGTAAATTGATCACCAATCTCGGCAATAACCTCGCCAGTTTCAGGATCGGCTATTGTTTCAGCTGAAAAACGACCAAAAATTCTTTCGGCCAGAGTTTGTTTGCCAAAATTGTCACTTCGCCTAACCCAGATACCCTTGTTGGTGCCACAATCTTCAGCCAGAACAATAACATCTTGCGCGACATCAACAAGACGGCGAGTTAAGTAACCTGCGTCAGCTGTTCTGAGAGCAGTATCGGCAAGACCCTTACGGGCACCATGAGTTGAGATGAAATATTCAAGAGCCGAAAGTCCCTGGCGGAAATTCGATGTAATAGGGACCGAAATAATTCGACCTTGTGGATCAGCCATCAGGCCACGCATACCGGCCAGCTGAGTTATCGGACCAAATCCACCTTTCGTCGAACCCGATAATGCCATCATCGTTACTGGACCAGCAGGACTCATTGCGTCTCGAACGGCCGTTTCGACCTGTGTCTTTGCGTCTGTCCATTGTTCAATTGTACGTTGATATTGCTCATCTTCGGTTAACAAACCACGACGATACTGCCGGTCAATCTGGTCTACTCGTTTGCGAGCATCATCTAGAATGACTTCACGTTCGCCTGGTATTGACAAGTCAGCAACGGCAATTGTGATGCCAGAACGCGTTGCATATCTAAAACCAAGATCCTTGATCTGGTCTACCATCTTGATAGTAACATCATCGCCTAAACGTCGATAGACGCGGTTGACGAGCTCGTTTACTTCGGCTTTGTCAAGAACTTCATTCACAAAGCGCATTTGCTCAGGCATTGCACGATTGAAGATAACTCGCCCTGGCGTTGTTTCAATTACCCTCTTTCGCACCTTTTCATCGGCATAGCGCTTACCTTGCTCCGTAAAATAGGTGTCCGCGTACAGATTTATCTTGGCATGGATATCAACGAATCCCAAGTCGTAGGCGCGCTCAACTTCCTCCAAACTCGAAAAAGTTTTGCCTTCACCCTTCCTACCTTCTTGCATTACAGTCAAGTAATATACGCCGAGAACCATATCTTTCGATGGACCGACGATTGGGTGTCCGTCCGCTGGTTTGAGCAAATTTCTTGTGGCCATCATTCGTCCGACTGCCTCTTGAACCGCCTTTTGAGAAAGCGGCACATGAACAGCCATCTGGTCGCCATCGAAATCGGCATTAAAGGCCGCACAGACCAAAGGATGTAGTTGAATAGCTTTCCCTTCGACAAGGATCGGCATGAAGGCTTGGATACCAAGACGATGCAATGTAGGCGCTCGATTCAGTAGAATCGGCCTACCTTCTATCACTTCTTCTAAGACTTCCCACACTTCTGGTGGCTGTCGTTCGATAAGTCTCTTCGCGCCCTTGATATTACTTGCATAGTCGTATTCAACGAGTTTATTGATAACAAATGGTCGGAACAATTCAAGAGCCATTGTTTTGGGTAAACCACACTGACCCATTCGTAGAGTTGGGCCGACGACGATGACAGATCGTCCAGAATAATCGACACGTTTACCTAACAAATTGCGGCGGAAACGCCCCTTCTTACCCTTCAACATGTCGGATAGTGATTTAAGTTCACGTCGGCCACGACGGCTTAAGGCTTTGCCTCTTTGGCTGTTGTCAATCAGACTGTCGACAGCTTCTTGGAGCATGCGTTTTTCATTTCGTACGATGACGTCTGGCGCACCTAGTTCTAATAATCTCTTTAGACGATTGTTCCTGTTGATTACTCGTCGATAGAGATCGTTCAAATCTGAAGTTGCGAATCGGCCGCCATCGAGCTGAACCATTGGCCGTAAGTCAGGCGGAATGACTGGCAAAACCGTTAAAATCATCCATTCGGGTCTATTGCCACTCTTTCTTAAGGCCTCAACTACGCGCAATCTCTTCGTTGCTCGTTTGGCACCTTGCTTCGATCTAGTCGTCCGTACTTCGCGCCAAAGATCTCTGGATAGCTTTTCCAAATCCATATTTCGCAGGATTTCATAAAAGGCTTCGGCACCCATCTCTGCGCGAAACACGTTGCCGAATTTGCTCTTCAGTTCGCGATAATCTGTCTCATTCAGAAAGGCCATTTGAGTTAGAGCTTCAAGCTGCTCGTGATTAGCTTGCACCTGTTGCCGCAATCGGGCTATCTTGACGGTAACCCTATCTCGCAACTCATCGGATTCGGCGTTAATTTCTTCCTGGATCAACTCAACATCTCGCTCTAAACCAGCAAGTGCACTTTCTTGTTCTTCTTCTAGCTCTTTCTGTTGCAGCGTAAGTCTTTCTGAGGTCGTCTCTTGAACCAAGACAATATGTTCGCGACCGATTAACTCACCCTTTTTAGCAATAATGGCCTCGCCAAGAACGATGTCCTCATCTGCCTCTTTGCCCATTAAATTGTCGAGACGCTTTTCAGCTAGTTGCGCTTCTCCAACAACCTCATCGGTCGCGGCGGATAGTCTCTCCTCATATGAATCCTTAAGAGAAGATAGATGAGTTTCCTGCTCTACTTTCCTGTCTCGTGCTTCTGTTGTCGCTTCTTCAATCTCGGATAAATTCGATTCGAGGATGCGGGCTTCAGCCTCCTCTAACTCCTCATCCAATCGTTTCAAAGCCCGTTTTCTGGCCTCTTCATCGACCTGAATAATTACATATTGTGCAAAATATAAAACTCTATCGAGATTTCGACGTGAAATATTAAGCAACAACCCCAAGTAACTTGGCACTCGTCTCGTGTACCAGACATGTGCCACCGGTGCAGCTAACTCAATATGACCCAGTCGCTCTCTACGAACAGCAGCTCGCGTTATTTCTACGCCACATTTATCGCAAACGATACCCTTATACCGTACATTTTTGTACTTTCCACAATAACATTGCCAGTCACGGGTCGGACCAAAAATCGCCTCACAAAATAGACCATCCTTTTCAGGACGCAGCCGACGATAATTGATGGTTTCAGGCTTAGTAACTTCACCATATGACCATGACCGAATGTGTTCAGGTGATGCAAGACTTATGCGCAAGGAACGGAAATCAGTTGATTCCACCAGGTGTGACCTCCCAAATAACAAATACGCTGTGGCTTAAGACCCTCTGATAATAAATTTAAATGTATATAGGCACGTCAAAAGAGCGCTGGGCACAAGCCTACGCTCTTCTTCGTGTTGAATATGATCGTTACCTCTGCTTCACCGTAATGATTTCTAGCTCTATTATAGCGGTGAAAGTTGAATAGTCAACAAAATTTAATGCTTAAACGAATTTATTACTTTACCATAAAGCGATGATAATTGCAAGCTCATGCTACTATTTTCAGATCTTCCCATATTTTAGAATTAATCCCATTTTTTATGATCCCACTTTCGTTCGGAGGAAAGCCTCCATAAAACCATCCAATTTGCCATCGAGAACCGCCTGTGTATTACCCATTTCAAAGCTGGTTCGATGATCTTTAACCATCTTATAAGGGTGTAACACGTAGGATCTAATTTGATTTCCCCAGCCGGCATCAACGTCATCACCTTTCAACTCCGCCATTTCAGCTTCTTGTTTTCTTCGTTCAAGATCAAATAGCTGTGATTTTAGAATTTTCATGGCCATTTCGAGATTCTGGGTTAAAGAACGCTGATTTTGGCAATTTACAACGATTCCGGTCGGCAAATGTGTCAAACGAATGGCGGTCTCATTTTTCTGGACATGCTGACCCCCTGCACCACTAGCTCTAAAACGGTCGATACGAAGATCCTTTTCATCTATTTCGATCTCAATCTCCTCTGCTACATCGGGCCACGACTCCACTTTGGCAAAAGATGTGTGTCGGCGGTTAGATGAGTCGAAAGGCGATATCCTAACAAGTCGATGAACACCTCTTTCTGATTTCAACCGGCCGTAAGCATAGTCGCCATTGATAGAAATAAGAGTGCTCTTTAATCCTGCCTCGTCTCCCGGGCTAAAGTCCAATATCTCGACCTTATAGCGATGCTGCTCCGCCCATCTAATAAACATTCTCTGCAGCATCTAAGCCCAATCCTGGGCTTCTGTGCCGCC
>JBFFVR010000025.1:0-11477 GCA_041570685.1 Promineifilaceae bacterium (SeqCode) | reverse complement strand
TCGAGGCGGCGCTTCAAGAGGATGTGGATATCATCGGAATAAGCATCCTGTCAGGCGCCCATATGGCTCTCACCCCACGAATCCTCGCACTTATGGCTGAAAACGACATGGAAGATGTCCCGTTATTAGTCGGAGGAATCATTCCCGACGAAGATATCAGCCGCCTTAAGGAGATGGGAGTCGCGATTGTCTTTGGACCCGGTACAAGTACACAAGAAATCATTGCCTCCATTCAGGAGACCGTGCTGGGTGAACGAGCTAATTGAGCAGGCTCTAAACGGCCGTCGAAGGGCGATAGCTCGCCTGATCACCCAGGTGGAAAATGACCCAGCGACGGCTAAACAGACGATAATGAAGTTGTTTCGCAACACCGGACAGGCGCATATCGTCGGCATTACAGGTCCCCCCGGATCGGGCAAAAGCACACTTGTTAATGAACTAGCTAAGGAACTCCGCCGTCGCACAAGGACAGTTGGAATTGTGGCTATTGATCCAAGCAGCCCTTTTACTGGAGGGGCTTTGCTTGGCGACCGGGTGAGAATGCGAGATTTGGCAGGTGATTCCGGCATCTTCATAAGAAGCATGGCATCCCGGGGGAGTCTGGGTGGCTTGGCTCGAGCTACAGGTGACGTGGTCAAGATCTTGGATGCTTCGGGCTTTGATGTGATATTGATTGAGACCGTTGGGGCCGGCCAGGCAGAAGTTGATATCGCGCGTGCCGGGCATTCAACTTTGGTAATTGAAGCCCCAGGCATGGGAGATGAGATTCAGACGATAAAAGCTGGTATTCTGGAAATAGCCGATATTTTGGTTGTAAATAAAGCTGATCGCCCGGGTAGCAACCGAACGGTAAAGGCCTTGAAAGCTATGTTGATGCTTGGTTCAGGTACTGTCAATCAGGGTCATCATGGCCCGAAACCTGTCACTGATGAATCAGCTCATAATAGCGGTAAACTCGATGATTCATGGCCTGTTCAAGTACTGGAAACCATTGCTACTGACGGAGATGGTGTAAAGAACCTAGTCGATGTCATTATCGCTCATAAGACTTATTTGCAAAGCAGTGGTGAATGGAAAAATCGGGAATTTGCCCGGAGCAAACAGGAAATCGGCCAAATTCTTCAGACTGAGTTCTTAGACCGGCTATATGATTCTGTACCCTTAAAAGAATGGGAGGGATTGATTGCTTCCGTTGCCAAACGGGAAATCGATCCGTATTCGGCCGTAGACAAGCTTTTTGCTCGCTCGGTGCAGAATGAGTGAGGAGAACTTACAACCCTAGTGGGGAGCGAGGAGAGACGTGATGTCGTATATATCAGGATATGGCGACATAAAACTTTTTGCCGGGTCTGGTTGTCCAGGCTTGGCCCAACGGATAGCCGATTATATAGAAGTGCCCCTGAGTCCATGGGAAATCATTCAATTCCCAAATCAAAATTTGTGGATTAAATTGAATGTAAGTGTTCGAGGCCAGGATGTCTATGTTATTCAGAGCCAGTCTCGGCCAGTCCACCGCAACATCATGGAAACTTTGATCGCAATTGATTGCTTAAACCGCGATTCTGCTGGACGAATTACCTTGGTAGCCCCTTATCTGGCATATTCGCAAAGCGATAAGAAAGATCAGCCGAGAGTGCCTATAGCGGCTCGTTTGCTAGCCGACATGATCGAAGTTGCCGGTGCCGATCGCTGGATGACCTTGGACCTGCATGCGGGACAAATTCAAGGCTTCTATAAGATACCTGGTGATTCCCTAACCACCTTTCACATATTGGTCGACTATTTTCGCAAGAAGGAACTGAATAACGCTGTAGTAGTCACTCCTGATTTGGGATTCGCTAAGCGCGGTCGAAATTACGCAGCGGAGCTCAAAGTTCCGCTAGCCTTCGTTGAGAAGCGTCGTGTTGATAATGGAGATACCCGGGAAGCCCTCTCTCTCATCGGATCTGTTGAGAACAAGGACGTCATTATCGTTGATGATTTGGTAGATACGGCTGGCTCGATAGTTGAAGCCGTTGAAATTGTGAAAGCTAGAGGGGCCAGAGATGTATATCTTTCATTTGCCCACGCTGTCCTATCAGATCCTGCAATTGACAGGCTGCGCAGTTTGCCGATTAAGGAAATCGTTTGCACTGATACGATCCCAATCCCTGAAGACAAAATGCTGCCAAATATCACGATTTTATCAGTAGCGAAGTTGCTAGGTGAGGTCATATTACGAAGCCACGAAGGGCGCAGCGTTGGGGAGCTTTTCAACGAGTGATTTTTTGTTCGAATAGATAGGCTATATCGTTTTAGAATCGATTTTCCTGAACCAATTCGAATTAGAGCAGTTAGCTCCCTAGATTTCTAGCGTGTGCCGGATTAAGCAAAAGAACTAGCGGAATGGTTTAGCAGCGACAAAATATCGCCTTCGTATGAGGTTTATTAATTCTAAAGCAATCACGTCTGGCATTGGATATAATAGGGGATTATGTTTAAGAAACTGGTTAACAAAATAGTAGGCGATCCGACTGTAAAATATTTGGATAGTCTCAAACCTATTGTTGATGAAGTGGCCGATTTGGAATCGGCCACTGAACGTTTGACTGACTTGGAGCTTAAAGCCAAGACAGCTGAATTTCGAGAGCGCTTGGAAGGTGAAGAAACGCTTGAAGACATCTTGCCGGAAGCATATGCTCTTGTAAGAGAAGCCTCGAGACGGACCACCAGTCTGCGCCATTACGACGTCCAAATAATGGGTGGGATACTTCTTTTTAGAGGTGAAGTCGTAGAGATGCGGACCGGCGAAGGTAAGACGCTGGTAGCTACATTACCCCTGTACTTGAACGCCCTGAATAACAGAGGTGTCCATCTCGTCACCGTTAACGAATACTTGGCCAGGCGGGATGGCGGCTGGATGGGTAAGATTTTTCATTTATTGGGTTTGACAGTAGGCTGTATTGGACCTCAACAATTCTCAGCCCTTTATGATCCGGACTATGTTAATCCCGGTACCGAATTAGAGGATGAACGGCTCGTCCATTGGCGGCCATGTACTCGACCAGAAGCCTACTTGGCTGACATAACCTACGGCATAAGCAGCGAGTTTGGTTTTGATTATCTACGAGATAATATGGCTCGACGTCGGGAACAACTCGTCCAGAGGGAGCTTTCGTTCGCCATCATTGACGAGGTCGATAATATCTTAATCGACGAAGCCAGAACCCCGTTGATCATTTCGGGACCATCCGGCCGGACTAGCCAGGATTACGTTCAGTTTGCCCAATACGCGAGAGGGTTGCGCGAAAATACAGCCGAGGAAGATGACGAAGCAAATGGCCACTATGATATCGATGAAAAAAGTCGTAGCATCAGCCTGACAGAGATGGGCATCGCCGAAATTGAAAAGCGCATACCTGAGATTGATATCGAAGCAGGTGCCAGCCTCTATGATCCTCGTTATTTTCACCTAACATACTACGTTGACAATGCCTTGAAAGCCCAATATATGTTCAAGCGTGATAAGCAGTACGTTGTGCAAAATGGCGAAGTGATCATTGTCGATGATTTTACCGGCCGTTTGATGCCGGGTAGGCGATATTCTGACGGATTGCACGAAGCGATTGAAGCGAAAGAGGGAGTTCAAGTACGACGAGAAAACGTAACCGTTGCCACGATCACTCTGCAAAACTATTTTCGCATGTATGAAAAATTAGCCGGCATGACGGGTACGGCTCTGACCGATGCCGAAGAATTCGACGATATTTATGAGCTGGAAGTGACTCCTTTGCCAACCAATGTCGATTATATTGTCGAAACCGGCACGATGGGTCTGGAGGAACGACGGCAAAAGGTCGAGAACGCCGAAGAGATATATTTCGTCGAGCCGGATTTTCCCGAAGAGAAGGTATTTTCCAAAAGAGTTGACTTTCCGGATCAGATTTATGGGACTGAAGATGCCAAAGATCAAGCGATCGTGAACGAAATAGTGCGCGTTAAAAAGATCGGTCGCCCTATTTTGGTTGGCACGACTTCTGTGGAACATTCAGAGTTGATTCATCGCCTGCTTAAGAGAAATAAGATCGATCACTCGGTACTAAATGCGAAGATTCACCAATCTGAGGCCCTGGTTGTCGCCCAGGCTGGGCGAAAGGAAGCAATTACTATCTCGACAAATATGGCGGGTCGAGGTACCGATATCTTACTAGGGGGAAATCCTGAGGGCATGGCGGCCGAGGCGGTTGAGAAAGTGCTATTTGATCGGTCAGATCTGTCCCAGTTGGCATATCGATTGTTGACCGAGGGTGAAGATCCGGCAAAAGAATATGCCGAAAAACACCCGAAGCTTGGAGCAGACCTAGTCGATGCCTTGCTTTCGACGAAGTCAGAGTTCGAGGAAGCGCAAACAGAAATTGACGAAGTTCAGGTAATCGGTTATTTGGCTAAAAGCATGCAAAGTCCGTACGACCTGGATTACAACGAAGTCAGAACAGTTTTACGTTTTGTCCGCACTGGTCAACTGGGCGCGGCTAGAGATTACCTCGACGATCTTGGTAAAGATGTGGCCATGGTAGAGGAAGCGGTTCGTCTTCTGAACCTCTACTCTCATTATCAAACGGTACGTGAAGATAATCGAAAGCTGAGCCAATTTCTTGCGGATACCTTGTTTGAGAAGCTCTATAATGCGCGAGCCGCCTTGATTCGGGCATTAATTGCAGAAGATCGGGCAGAAGCAGAGAATTTAGTGAATGAAGTTCCGGGGCTAACGCCAGATCTTATTGATCTTGTTGAAGGTATCAAACAGCGAACTGAAAAAGAAAAAGACGAAGTTTGGCAGCTAGGCGGATTACACGTTATTGGTTCCGAACGGCATGAATCTCGTCGTATTGATAACCAGTTGCGCGGCCGAGCAGCCAGGCAAGGTGATCCGGGGTCTTCCCGCTTTTTTATCTCCCTTGAAGATGACCTAATGTTGCGATTTGGGGGTGAACGGTTAAGGGGTTTCATGACTCGGACAAATATCCCTGAAGACATGCCGATTGAGAGTGGTTTGTTAGACCGGATCATCGAAAATTCTCAAGAAAGAATCGAAGGCTATAACTTCGATATACGTAAGAACGTCGTCGAATATGATGACGTAATGAGCAAACAGAGAGAAACAATTTATGGTGACCGGCGTTCCATTCTTATGGGCGAGCAAGTCGATCTTGACCAAAGAATTGAGCTTGCCTTTGAAGCTGGAATCGACGAGCTCGTCAGCAATTACCTTGACGAATATTTGGCCTTTGTTCAAGGAGAAGTCAGTCGGGCCATATCTGATTTCAGCACTGACGCCACCGACTCAATCAACGTCAATGGTGTCTTGATTCGTATGCGCGGTCTAATACCGTCCGTCGTTGAAATTGATAGGCTCGAGTTCGAAGACGCCTCTGCTGATGAACTCAGTGATGAACTGATGGCTCTTGCCGAACAAAATCTCGAGGATGGAACGAATCTATATCAATTTCTTCAGGCAGCCAGTCGGTTTATTCCCCTGCTACCGTCTGTGCCGAATCTGGGTGCCATATTGAGCGGACGTCGATCTGGTCTTTTACAGGCTCGAGAGAACGTCCGGCGAGATTTTGTGGCCCAGATAAAAGCGATTTATGATGATTTTCTTGCTGAGCATATTGAGGAATCAGAGCGGGAAGCGATTTGGCAAAAGACAGAAGAAGATCTTGATGTGGCATTTGACCAATTCAACGTTGAGGGATTGACAAAGCAAGCTATAGCCAAACAGCAGATTCCGTTCCGTGCCCGAGCCGACGAAGCTATGCGAGGACTCTTATTAGACAGTTTGTCAGCCTTAGATGGCGACCAAATGACGACCGCACTTAGCCAATATGCAGATACGCAAAGAGAGAGGTGGCGAGAACGAATTGGGGAGGAAGAGTACGATAGCTTTCGACGTTTATTGCTGTTGGAAGCGATTGACGGCGAATGGCGAGATTATCTCATCGCGATGGATGATTTGCGACGAGAAATTGGCCTTGAGGCAGTCGCCCAACGGGATCCGAAGGTCGAATACAAACGGCGTTCGTACCAAATGTTTGCCGACATGCGAGGCAATATTGAAAAAACAGTTGCCGACAACTTCTTCCGCAAACTTGGTTCCCACGAAGCCTATATAAAACAGCAGGAAGCAACAGCTGCATACCAGGAACAACTCAGTCAAGCGGGATATCAAGTCGTCAAGAAGCAAAAAGGAAAAGGTAGTGAATTGCGTCGAGATGCCCCGAAAGTAGGGCGGAACGATTTGTGTCCATGTGGTAGTGGGAAGAAGTATAAACATTGCCATATGCGCAGCGATGGAGCAAAGGCAAAGAAAGGCCGGCGGCGGCCAGCCAAAACTGGTTAGGTTGGTATTCAATCGCTGAGGATTGTCGATCTTTTTAGGCTATAACGGACAATCAAAAATCGCTATCTGAATGGTTTAGGTACTGTCCCATTCTTTGAGAGCAGCTCGTAGTACTTTTCTAACCTCGGCATCGGGAATGTCTTCTGGTCGCTTGTAAATCTTTCCATCGACTATGATATTCAAGGCACCGTCACGTTCCGCAGCCAATTTGACTGTCCGTCCCCTTAACTCTGGCTCAGCAGCTACATGTTTCTGCAATATCGGATTTATTAATCCGGTTATGCTTAGTGGCCCATCGTCCCCCGAGATATTTGGTTCGGTGGCACCCACCGTGGAGATATCGCCAACTTGTTCGGTAACATCTGCACCTACCAAATTATTTTCCTTCTCCAATGATTCCAAGAACGCCATCTGTTGCTGTTCCAGCTTATCTTCCTCAGAACTAACCTCGTTAGCCATTTCCACCCCCAAGGGAGGAGCTAAGCCTGCTTCGACGAGTGTAGAATAACCATCGGCAAAGGTAACTAATTCGCCAATCGCAGCCATGATTCTCTGTTTTAAAGATTCATCCTGCACTTGCGATATATGTTGATAACGATTTTCCCCCGACGTAACGACCATTTTACCCATCGGAGGCACGCGAACTATCCGCATTACTTCTACTTCATTTTCCATCGCAATTACCCTTGGAATTCTTGATCACTTTCGAACCCAGATAACTTATTTGATTTAACCTATTTTAAGCACAAAGGCCTTCACGATCCATCTATTTTTACTAAAAACTGTAAATCGTTACGCAAAATTGACGCGACGAGCCGGTCAATACTGGCATTGTGGGCAATAGTGGGTACTTCTGCTATTTAATACACTTCGTTCAATAATGGCTCCACAACGCTGACAGGGCTCTCCATTTCGACCATAAACATTAAAATGATCCTGCATTGATCCAGAGGAGCCGTCTGGTTTACGGTATCCCGCATCAATACTTGATCCCTCTCGTTCGATCGCCTTCGACAAGATAAAACGAATAGCATCCGTTAGAGCTGCGACTTCTTTCTTAGACAGCGAATCGGCTTTGCGAAAGGGGCTAATCTGAGCCCGGTGCAACGCTTCATCGGCATAAATGTTTCCGATACCTGCTATAAAATTTTGGTCGAGTAATAACGGTTTTATGACCCGCTTTCGAGCTCGCGTTGCTTCGTATAGCCATTCAGAGATAAATTCTTCAGACAGGGGCTCAGGGCCTAAGCTGCCCAGCAATTCAGTCGGATCTTTCAATAAATAGACCCGGCCGAACTTGCGCACATCTCGAAATCGTAATTCGTGATCGTTATCCAATTGAAATACAGTGTGAACGTGTTTGTCAGATGCTTCATCTGTGGGAACAACGGATAATTGTCCTGTCATTTTCAGGTGAACGATTAGATTTTCCTCCCCATCAAGCCTAAATATCAAGTATTTTCCCCGGCGTGAAATTGAGCGAACGGTCAGGCCTTCAATCCGGAAGCGAAATTCGTCCCATCCGGGTCGATCGATATGTTTGGGCCAGTCCGTGTTAACACCAATAATCGATCGACCGCTAAGCGGTTGACGTAACTGGCGTACAATGGTTTCAACTTCTGGCAGTTCAGGCATGTGCTGCTGACGTTAAGTAGCTTGGTGAATCTGTCATACTGTCTTCAGAGAAAACGAAAAGCTATTCCAGTATTGTGAACTTACCACTGTCATAGAAAAGTTCGCCGTCGACGAAAATTTTCCCGCCGTCCCGCATTTCAGAGATCATATCCCAATGAATGGCCGACTTGTTCTTGCTGCCTGTTTCCGGGTAGCCTCCTCCAAGCGCCATGTGGATGGTGCCCCCGATCTTTTCATCGAACAAGATTGACTTTGTAAACTTAGTAATTCCGAAATTTGTACCGATGGCAAATTCACCCAGATAGCGGGCTCCTTCATCGGTGTCCAACATGGACATCAAGAATTCTTCATTCTTTTCCGCTGAGGCCTTTACGACCTTTCCATCTTCAAAGCGAAGCTCAACACCTGAAACCTCACGCCCACCAACAATCGCCGGATAACTGAATCGGACCCAGCCATTCACCGAATCTTCAACCGGACCGGTGAAAATCTCTCCGCTAGGCATATTCTGATGTCCATCCGAGTTTTCAAATGTACGTCCAGCAACCGAGAGGGTCAGATCGACACTCGGTCCTTGTACCTTTAGCTGATCTTTTCCTTCCAGCCAATTGACTAGCTTTTCTTGCATTGCCGATAACTTTTTCCATTCCACAACTGCGTCATCAGTATCCGCAAATGTGGCTCCATAAACGAAGTCCTCAAAATCGGAAAGCGACATATCGGCATCTTGGGCGCCGGAGTTGGTTGGAAACTGAGTAAGCGTCCAACGATATTCACCGGCAGCGGCTCGTTTCATCGAGGTTTCCATCAACTCCCGGCCAGCAGAACGAGCTATAGTTTGCCGTTCTGGATCGACGTTACTCATCGTTCGTGAATTTGTAGGCGCCATGACGGAGATGTGGCAATCGTAATTTTCCATGACATATTTGACCGGCTCGGCGATGTGTTTTAGCTGATCGTCATTACCCTCCTTAAGCATAATTTCCCTTAATTCATCATCGAACCAGGTTACAAATGGAAGGCCGCCTGCTCGAACTACTTGGCGGTATGCTTCCACCAGTAATGGCTTGCCGTCAAATTCGGACGACATGATAACTAAATCGCCAGGCTTAACGCCTACGCAATAATCAACTAGAACTTTGGCTAATTTTACGATTCGGGGATCTGCCACGGTTTTCTCCAATGCTAATATCAGTAACTTTGAAGATTATAACTGAATCCAGCGGATTGCCATGGCATATATTCCTGTGGTAAGCTGAGGTTAAGTGGGAGAATACAATGTATCCAGAAGATCGGGTGCTCATAGCTTACATGCCAGATCCGGCCGATTTTGTGCTGTCGCAGAATGAAGGCTGGTACCGTATCCCCCTGAAACATGCCCCAAAAGGATTACACGCCGAGTATTATGCCTTTTATTTTGGTCGGGAATTCGGACCAAAAAAATGGGCGATTCATTTTTACGCCCGAAAACTTGGCCATGAATTGGTGACTAGGCGAGATTTATTTCCGGGAGAGCCAAATCACCCCAGGGCGGATGATTATTACTATCGGGTCTCTTTAGGTCCGCTTGAAGAGCGAAAAGAGCCTATCGTTAGTCTGCGCTACCGCCGGATTACTTTCATGCATACAACTTGGGATCGCTTTGTGGATGCTAGGGAGATCGGTGAACTCATGATCGAGGGGGGAGAATACGTTGACAGGACCTTTGCTACACTCAAAGATCGTGAAGGAGATGCTGATTCGCAGCTCAGGAATAGCGACGAGGATATTGAAGTTCTTAATGATTAAACGGGATATCGACAGGCTGTGTCACACTTTTTTGCGGGTAGCCTAATAGCAAGTTCTCTATGACTAGGCGAACGTTGGCGTTTTGTCGCAGTTGAATAAGTGCACTATCGGTTTGCTTGAGGCTGCCGATAATCGCCGGTAACGGCCAATTGCTTACATAGCTTTCCAATATACTTAACTGATCGATATTCGTGATGGCGTCACTACCAATTTGACCATACGCTAATAAGAGCGCGTCCCGCCACCAGGAGATCCAAGATCGTAGTATGAACGGCAATTCTTCAGGATTCCGCGCCAGTGTTTCAGCCAAAGCAAATCGTTCAACCCTGCTTTGACTGAGCAATTCCTGCAAAATCTTCATTTGTTGCTCCCGTTCTGTTAACAATTTAGGCTCCCGGATTACCTGGACCGCCCATCCCATTCGACCCCTGGATAGATGGGCTAGAAAAGTCGCTTCTTTGGACGGAATCTGATATTGTTCTTCGAGCGCTCGAGTGACTTGACCTACCGATAAAGGACGCAGATTAATAACCCGACATCTGGAGGAGACCGTCGGTAGCAACATGTCAGCATCACTGGCGGTCAAAACTATTATGACATGTTGGGGAGGTTCTTCTAGGGTCTTTAAAAATGCATTTGCCGCGCTTTGGTTGGCATTCTCAAACTGTTCAACAATCGCTACTTTATAACGGGCTTCACTTGCCGATAAATTCAAATCTTTTTGCAATTGGCGGATTTGGTCGATTTTGATCGTTTTCGATCCTCGGGAGCTTGTTTCACCCGACAACACCTTTAAATCTGGGTGTCGCTCGACCGAGATCAGGTGACATGAACGGCATTGACCACAGGGTCTATCCCGTACATCGGGAGTGGTGCAATTTATGGCCTGGGCAAACGTCAGCGCCAGGGTGGTTTTTCCAATTTGGTCGGGACCTGTTATGAGATAGGCGTGGCCAATTCGGCCTTCTTTTATCGCTGCACGAAGAGATTGTACGGCCCATTCGTGACCGATTATTGATTCCCAAAGCGACATGATCCCGATTGTAGAACTTATTTGCCGAACAGGCACGCCATTGGATAATTGATATATGGGTGCTTTCATTATTTCTGGTGACAATTTGCGGATTGATGATGTTGTTTCAGTTGCAAAAGGCCAACTTGTGGAAGTAGATGATTCCGTTTGGCCGAAAGTAGAACAAAGTCGGGCTGCGGTGGATCAATATGTAGCAAACGAAGACGTAGTCTATGGAATTACTACGGGCTTCGGTCGTTTCAAGGACAAGATCATTGATCCGGATGAAACTCGAAAACTGCAGAGAAATCTGGTAAGAAGCCACGCCGTCGGAGTAGGTCCAATGCTGGACAAGCTCGTCGTTCGGGCTATGTTACTTGTGAGAGCACATACTCTGGCATTGGGTTATTCCGGAGTACGTCCAATTGTCATCAATACGATCGTTGAAATGCTGAACAAAGGTGTTAACCCATTAGTGCCTTCCCAGGGTTCGCTAGGAGCCAGTGGGGATCTGGCCCCGTTGGCGCATATAACCCTTGTGATGATTGGTGAGGGAGAGGCCTCTTACCAGGATGAAATCTTGTCTGGCGCCGCTGCGATGCAGGCAGCTGGCATAAATCCGCTTAAATTGGAGGCAAAGGAAGGCCTTGCCTTACTTAACGG
>JBFFVR010000024.1:0-11622 GCA_041570685.1 Promineifilaceae bacterium (SeqCode) | reverse complement strand
CAGTAACCGATGCTAGAACGGGGCTGACATTGCCGTTTAAGTCTGGGAGGTCGTTGGTCAAATTTACTGTCGTCGTTACTGGATCACCGTTGCTAGCTCGAATATCGAAATAAATATCTCGAACAGCTGAGATATCCGGATTTCCCAAAGTATAATTCCAGGCAGTAAAGAAGTGATCATCACCAGTTGACGCGATCCGAGGCATATTATATTGGGGCACGTTGCTGGCACCCACAGGCCCCCAGGCGGTATTATTTGTCAGATTTTCTGGACCGAATACAACGTTCCCTAATTCATCGATAATGGCGAGAAAGATATTTTGATTAACCTCGTCCTCATCATCAATTTGCTCGCGATACCAGGTAATGGCTATGTTGCCCCCTGCACTAGCAGTTATCACTGGTCTAAAATCATGGGTACGCCGAGCAGCGCTACTGTGATCAGTAAGTCTACTAACAGGCTTTATTGTATTGCCATACTTGTCAGTTAAGGTGTATTCCAACTCGCTGATCCACCTATCATTGATAAAACGCCACCTACTCCAAACCAGGGCATAACCATTTAGCGTTTCAGCGATCGCAGGATTTTGGCCACCGTTGTTGTTAACTGAAGCTTGTTTAATCTCTTGGTTCTTCGACTGTATCAGATAAAGGCTTTGAGCGTTTTCGCCGTCCCTAAATACTTGAGTCATAGCGGCAGGAACAGCCGTAGATATTAGCGTTTCAGTACTAACTTCCGGGCTGAGCCAGGAAGATATTTGTAGGGTGGTTGTATTTTGATCTCCCAATTTAGCCTGCTGAGAAATCTCTACTTTGACATAAAGATCAAAAATGGCACCAGGAGCTAAAGGGCCAGAATCGACGGTCCCACTATTATTGGTGTCTTGCAATGGTGTGTTTTCATCGGGGCCAAACAAGGAGGCAGGCCACGATGAATTTACGCTAATCTCAAAAGTATCGCTGGGGGCGGAACCAGTATTTTCAATAGTAAGCTGAAAGGGGGCTGTTTCGCCCGGAGACACTAAAGCCCCCTGGTTCATTGGATCGACAAGAATGCTCGCCGAAGTGACACTCGTCATCGTCTCCAGGCCAGCTTGATCAGCAAAACTCGTCTTAAGAAACGGCGATCTGGTTAAAAACATCATCAGACCGGCTACCAGCACGAGACTGACAGTAAGCACCAATATCGCCGTCGTACGCCTGTTCACTTCTTCTTCTCCCACCCCCGGGGCAATCTCTATTCCACCGGGTTCCGTCAGGCAACATGATATCTTAAAATGTGAAATTATGCCCATAACTAAAGGCAATCTAATCATTATCTCGTTAATATCTCACTCATTGACACCCCATCGGCGCTACAATACAATCGCCTCCGACAAAATTGACGTTAGAGGACGGAATGAAACCAACGAATAGTATTGAGATCCGGCAAGCTTTTTTAGATTACTTTGAAGAGATGGGTCATGAAGTTGTCCCTAGTTCTCCGTTGCCTATTTATGATAATCCGACGCTCTTATTTACCAATGCTGGAATGAATCAATTCGTTAACGCCTTTTTGGGTAAGGAAAAGAGGGCGAACAAACGGGCAGCTTCCGCCCAGAAATGTATGCGAGTGCAAGGGAAGCATAACGATCTAGAAAACGTCGGTCCCTCGCCGCGACATCACACTTATTTTGAAATGCTAGGGAATTTTTCATTTGGAGATTATTTTAAGGAAGGTGCCATTCAATATGCCTATACCTTCATAACTGAGATTTGTGAAATATCCGCGGACAAACTCATTTATACCGTTCATCGTGAGGATGATGAGGCCTACGATATCTGGGTGAATAAAATAGGAGTCCCGGCCGAACGCGTTTTGCGAATGGGGGATGAGACAAACTTTTGGATGATGGGCGAAGTTGGGCCGTGCGGTCCCACCAGCGAAATTCATTATGACTGGGGGGCTGAAAACTGCAGCTGTGACGAACCTGATTGTGGCGTTGCTCTTGACAATGATTGTGATCGTTGGCTGGAAATTTGGAATCTAGTTTTTATGCAGTTTGATCAGGCGGAAGATGGTTCAAGAACACCTCTCCCAAAACCAGGCGTTGATACGGGTATGGGGCTGGAGCGATTAACGGCCGTCGTGGAACAACAGCCGATTAATTATGAAACTGACCTCTTTGGTCCTGCTATGAACCGAATTCAGGAGCTTCTTGGAGACAACGAAGAAGAACGCCAAAGTCACGAAACCGGTTACCGGGTAATCGCCGATCACAGTCGGGCGGCTACATTTCTGATAGCAGATGGTGTTTTACCGGGTAATGTAGGCAAGGGATATGTTTTAAGAATGATCATTCGAAGAGCAGCCCGGTACGGCCGTTCGATCGGTTTTACTGAGCCGTTTTTATCCGAAATAGCCAGCGTATATATCGATCAAATGGGTGATTTCTACAACGAGATTCAGCGGCACAAGGACCATATTTTTCAAACAGTAACTTTGGAAGAAAAACGATTTGCCCGGACTCTAGATGGTGCGCTTAGTCAATTAGAAGGCATTATGGCTGAACTCCATCACGATCAAGAATCGGTAATCCCAGGCGAAATTGCATTTAATTTGTATGCAACTCATGGCTTGCCACTAGAGATTACAAAAGATGTTGTTAATGAGCGGGGATTCGAAGTTGATGAAGAAGGTTACATGTTAGCTCGAAAAGCTCATGCTGAAGCCAGTGGTGCCGGCGCTTTTGGGCAGTATGAAACCAAGGATGATATTTACGGCACACTGCTTGATGAGTTGATTTCCCAAGGGTATTTGTCGACTTCAGGTGTAGATTATGATCCATATAGCGGTCCAAGATTGGAGTCTGAGATATTAGGGATTATTCGAAATGGGCGACTAGTAAATAATGCCCAGGTTGGTCAAGAGATCGAACTTGTTACGGCCGCCACGCCATTTTACGTAGAGGCCGGTGGGGAAGTTGATGATACCGGCACTATTTCCTTGGCGGAATCAATCGGTGTGATGAAAGTGATTGGAATGAGCCAGCCAGCAACTGGATTGATAATCCATAGAGGACTGATCGAAAAAGGCGATTTTGTCGCCGGTAATCGAGTTAATCTCGAGGTTGACGACCAAAGGCGTTGGGATATTCGCAGAAATCATACCGCGACCCATATTTTGCATAAGGAGCTTCGCCGGCATATTGGCAGCCACGTGACTCAACAAGGTTCATTGGTTGCTCCAGACCGGTTACGATTTGATTTCTCTCATGGTCAATCTGTTTCGGATGACCTCTTAGCCGCTATTGAACAATCGATTAATGAGACGATCCTTTCCAACCAACCAGTGTCGATCGAATTCATGCCTAAAGTCGAGGCTACAAGAAGGGGAGCGATGGCTTTGTTTGGTGAGAAATACGGGGATGTCGTACGGACGATAAGGATTGGCGACGAAAACGAACCATACAGCTTCGAACTTTGTGGCGGCCTGCATGTGGAAGCAACAGGTGATATCGGTATATTCAATTTTACGAGTGAGGAAGCAGTTGGATCTGGTTTGAGAAGAGTCGAAGCGGTAACCGGTAGGCAAGCATATAAGCTAGTTTCTGAACGAAGAAACCTATTAGACCGGTTGGCGAAAAGACTTAATTCGCCAGTTGTTGAAACCGAGAACAAGGTTGCCTCGATATTAACGGAGAATAAAGCTCTCCAAAAAGAAATGATAGCCATTCGTCGCGAACAAGCGAAGAACCAATTTGAAAGCTTGTTGGGGCGTATGGAGGATGCTGCTGGCGTTAGTTTTATCGCGACTGAGGTCCGCGGAGCAGATGCTGAAGTTTTACGGGAAATGGCTGATTGGTTCCGGGATAGAGTTGACTCAGGGGTTTCGGTTCTTGCGGCAACCAATGACAACCGGGTAATCCTTGTTGTCGCGGTGACTGAAGATCTTACCAAACGCGGGTTGCATGCCGGTAATATCGTGGGAAAAGTGGCGAAGATCCTTGGTGGAGGCGGAGGCGGAAGACCAACTCTAGCCCAGGCTGGTGGGCGAGATGTCAGCAAACTAACACAAGCTCTGGAATCAGTGCCAGGTATAATCGAAGAAAGTCTCAACTAGATTTGCCAGTATTTGTGGGGAAAGATGGCCATTCAGGTCATATATCTTGACGAAGCAGACGATATTGTATCGATCAAAGACCAGCTTAAGTGGGTTCGGGAATCGCAGGTTGCATTAGTTCTACCCCCAAAAGCCGATCTGCTGGCTGACTATCTTGACCTGGCGCTCCTGCGAAGATATTGCGATGAAAATAGGCTGGAACTGGGACTGGTAACCACAGATCATCGTGTCACCAGCCAGGCGAAAGCGCTTGGTATCCCTACATTTCCATCAGTCAGAGCCACAACGCAAGGTCGGCGGCGTTGGTGGCGAGGTCGGCAGCGTCGCGAACAAGTTGGCCAACCAACTCGCCTTGAGATTGATGACCGTCAAGAAGTAGTCCGGAGGCGAGAGCCGCGCCCAGAATGGCAGCGATGGATGAGGCGCTACGTAGCAATACTTTTTTACATCCTGACCATGACCGTATTATTTATTGCCGCAGTTTATGCTTTTCCGCGGGCGACAATCGTTCTCTCCCCTGAAACTCAGCCAGTTAGCGTTAGACGACAGATCGTCGCTGATCCGTTGCTTCAATCCGTTGAAGACAGTGGTTCCTCTGTCCCCGGCAGGGTACTGGTATCAGTTCAGGAATGGCAGGCGGAAGTCGAAACAACCGGAGGTATCGAGATAGCAGACTCACCAGCTCAAGGAACTGTAATTATTGTTAACCAAATCGATCAAGCTGTCACTGTCCCCGCCGGAACTCGCGTGAGCACTTCCGGCCGTTCTCGTGTGGAATTTCAATTAACTGAAGATGTTGAAATCGCAGGCATCACTGGGGCGACTGCTGAGGCACCAGTTATTGCTATTGAGCCAGGTGCATCGGGAAATGTAGCTGCCGGCCGTATTAATCGCTTGGGTGGGCCTCTGTCATCACAGCTCGATGTTCGCAACTTGAATGCAACGACTGGAGGCGGAGTAAGGGTTGAACCTTCCGTAACAGAAGATGACCAGCAACGCTTACGTTCGCAGGTGATGCAGCAATTACAGGTAAGAGCATTGGCAGATATGCAATCAAAACTAACAAGTTCCGAGTTTTTGGCCCGTGAATCGCTCCGCGTTGTGGATGTGACTCAAGAAACTTTCTCCCATTTTCCAGGGGAGGAATCAGAGCGTCTGACTTTAGAAATTCGGGCTGAATTACAGGCAACGGCCGTGGATCAAACAGCAGCGATTGGGATGGTTTACCAAGAGTTGGCCAACAGCGTTGGTCAAGATTTCGAATTGGTTCCCGAAAGTTTGAATTTCATCAATGGAGATATAATTGGAGTTGATAACGAGGGACGTGTTACTTACGAAGTTGGGGGAGAAGGAATCATGGCAGCCCGTCTTCCTGAAGACGATATGAAAGAACTAATTGCCGGACAAGATGCCGGTCTGGCTTCTAGTTTCCTTTTTGAACAGTTACCTCTGAGCGATTATCCTGTTATCAATATCTGGCCTGAATGGTACAACCGCCTGCCATATCTCCCTATTCGAATCCAAACGATTAATGAGCCAGGCATCTGATCAATATAGACCTGCCTCTCAATAGCCTGGAGCCAAAAAATCCATCCACTTTGTTCATCTGAATACCGATATCTGTCAGCTATCTGCCATTATGATAGTTATTACCTTTGGATTAGAACGGGATAATAATATCGTCATCCGTATAGGATTAGTTGGTGGGTCGTTAGGCATGTCAAGACGTTATCGTGCTAAAAATAGAAACCTGCGCTAGGATCAATTTCTGTGAATGAAAATGCCGATTCATTGCGTGAAATAGAACAGGTGTCAGGTCGTTTTTTAGCCTTGGATCTCGGAGAAAAACGAATTGGTATTGCAATAAGTGATGAAAACAATCAATTGGCACGTTCTTTTGGAACCATAAAACGAAGTTCTCGCTCAGCGGACTTTTCTAGCATTGGGCATATTGTGTCCGAACAAGATGTCGTCCAGATCATTGTCGGGCTGCCAACCCTCTCAAGTGGAGAGGAAGGTTCAAAGGCCGCATGGGTGCGTGATTATTGCCAAGATATGTCTCATAATCTTGGCATACAAGTGGTACTATGGGACGAAAGCTTTTCTACAGTTGATGCCCAGAATAGCATGCGGGAAAGAAAAATGAGCCGATCACAGCGACGGAAAAGGGTGGATGAAGTGGCTGCGGCAATGATTCTACAATCATACTTAGACGAACATTAAGTACTAGAAAATTCACAACGGGTAGTAAAAAATCGACAATAAAGACGCCATTGACCTAAAAAAGAATTTGTATGAGTAGCCGAAGAAAACGAAACCGGGTAGATGAGGCGTCAGCGGAATCCAAAGGGTCATTATTTTGGATATTACGTCTCTTTGTGGCGTTATTCGCCATTCTGTTGTGTCTCGTTTCCGGTATTTTAGTGTTCACCATTTGGCAAGGAGGACGCCTCGATAACATACCCAATCCTGGTGTTGAATCAGGACGATTAAGTATCATACAGAGGCTGTACCTGGGCAATTATTTATCTTCTCGTGAAGACGAATTAGCCCAGCCTATTGCAAACACCAGCGATCCGGTTGATTTCGTCATCGAATCTGGTCAGACGGCAGATCAAATTGCGAGTGAATTGGCCGCGGCTGGTCTTCTAAATAATAAGGTTCTTTTTAGCAATTATCTACGATACTTTGGCCTTGATTCACAGTTAGAGGCTGGTAACTATCGCATCGATCCGCGCTGGTCTATCCCCCAATTGGCCGCGACCTTACTAAAGGCAGAGATTATCGATGTACAGTTGCGATTTCTCGAGGGTTGGAGGGCAGAGGAGATGGTAGGATATATCGCCAATGTCCAGCCCGCCAAAGTCGATTCAGGCACCTTTCAGGCAATTATCGAGCGGCGGATAATTATTGATCTGTCAGAATATGAATTTTTGAACTCTTTACCCCAAAGTGATTCACTGGAAGGATTTCTTTTTCCGGATACCTACATCTTGCCTGTTGAAGCAGATGCCGAAATGTTGGTAAGGATGATGCTCGAAAATTTTAACGAGAAAGTAACCCCTGAGATGCGCCAGGAGTTTGGCTCTCAGGGGCTCAGCGTACAGGAAGCGGTTATTCTAGCTTCAATTATTCAAAGGGAAGCCGTCGTTGAAGAAGAACGACCTTTGATGGCCGGCGTTTTCTTAAATCGCTTGAACCAGGGAATGCTGTTGCAAGCTGATCCGACAGTGCAATATGCGGCCGGTTACCAGGCCAGAAATGGCTCTTGGTGGAAGGTTCCTCTTACTATGAGCGATCTGCAGTCGCCATCACCCTATAATACCTACGTTCATTCTGGTCTACCGCCAGGACCCATCTCAAATCCTGGAATAGGCGCCCTTGCCGCTGTTGCCAATCCAATAACTACTGATTTTTTGTTTTTTGTGGTGGATTGCACCGCAGATGTGCCAGGGTCCCATGTATTTAGTCGAACCTTTGAAGAACACCTTGTCAATGTTGAGCGCTGTCGATAGGAAGTCAATGATCAGTTATTTACCCAAAATGATCGGTTTCATATTGCTCGGGTCTATGTTCTTACTATCTAGCTGTAACGGCGTTGATCCGGTTGTCAAAATTGGGCTGGTCGGACCTTTTGGGGGTAGAAATCGTGACATTGGATATGATGTAATTTATAGCGCTCGCCTGGCGATAAGAGAAATAAACGAAAAGGGCGGAATTGATGGGCACCGGCTTGCACTGGTCGCGTTAGACGATTTTGGGGATCCGGAGATCGCCCAAAAGACGGCGGAAGCTTTGATCTTGGATCCAGGTGTTGTGGTCGTAGTCGGTCATTGGCTACCTGAAACAACCGAGGTTGCAGGAAACATCTATTCGGAGGCAAATCTACCCTTTGTTGCCGCGGCTGTGGAGCCATTTGCTTCATTTGACCCGGCGGGTCTACCTACTGAATTCCACAAAGCATATGAAGCGGTTACCCCGTTCGATGAAGTTCCTGGTCCTCAGGCAGGGCCAGCTTACGATGCATTTGGTTTTGTAATTGAGGCCATGCGAATTTCTATTCAGCGGGATGGCGAAATAAGCCGAAAGAACATGAATGATACCATTCAGGGTTTAAGTTATGAGGGTTTGACTGGACTTGTTACGGCGACAAATAATGACGACTAATTTGAGGAGGGATTGAGGTGCTTGGTAAACGGATTGTGGGCGTCGTTTTTTTACTTATTGGTATATTGGGATTGGTGATTTCTATTGCCGGCTTTGTACTCATTAGACAAGCCATCGACGAAATCGGTGCCGGCTTGGAATCGACAATGGATTTGACATTGAATTCCCTGGAAACAGTTTCCGAAACGTTGGTGCTCACCAAGGATACCGTGGGCCAGGTTGGAACCAGCTTGGATACAGTGGGTCAAGTTGCCAGCAATGTTTCGGAGACTATTAGTGTGACAAAACCGGCTCTTGATCAGGTAACTGTCGTCGCAACAGAAGATGTACCATCAAGTCTGGAACAAGTACAGCAGGCCTTGCCAGATGTAGCCGAAGCTGCAGGGGCGATTGACAGCACACTTAGGCTCTTAGACTCATTTGAACTACAAAGAGAAATCTTTGGTATTCCCATCAGTTTTGATTTGGGAATTGATTACAATCCTGAGGAATCATTAGATGAAGCGGTTTTGGTACTGGGTCAAAGTCTTGATGGCGTGCCACAGAGCCTGCGGGGATTGCAGGTAAATCTCGAAGCAGCAGGGGAAAATCTCGAAGTAATTGGCCAGAATCTGGATGTGATTAGCGAGGATCTTGACCAGATGAACATGTTGGTCGCTGACTTTGGGCCACTGATCGATGATTATCTCCGACTCGTGAGTGATACAGAAGAACTAATACGCGATACGAAAGGAAAGTTAGCTGACCAGGTAGCTACTGCAAAGACGCTGGCTTCGGCCGTATTTGTATGGTTGGCAGTCTTTCAGATAGTGCCTCTTTATTTAGCCTACGGTCTTCTGACTGCTCGTAAGGATCAAGTTGATAAAATTTATTACCCTGATGAAGAAGAGTAAACTGGCAATCCTTCTGCCGTTGTTATTGCTTCTCGGCTGTTCAGGCAGCTCCAGAGACGAGACACTAGAAAGAAACGAGCCGGAAGCGTTCGCCGTATCTACGCCCACCTTGCGGCCAGGTTTGCCAACCAGTACACCGTTTGATACCAGAGCGGAACAAGTTGCTCAGGCCGAAGCAGATCAAACAACGCCTGTTAATCCGATAACGGCTCCACCGCCTGCGACCGCCACTCCGATTGTCGCGCAACGACTGGAGCTTGGTCGTGAGCAACTAGAAATCGAAGATTTTGGAGCCGCGGCCGAGCAGTATGAAGCCAGCCTTCAGTCGGGGCAAATAAATGAGATTCAGAAGCAAGAGGCTTTGTTTGCACTAGGGCAGGCTCGACTAGCATTAGGAGATACTAGCGCTGCTACTGAAGCTTTTTCCCAATATTTGGCGGCGACAACATCAAACGATCTCCAAGGTATGGTGGCTCAAGGAAACCGCTTACCTGAAGAGCAAGATAGTAGCGATGCCTATTTCTTTTTGGCCGAAAGTTACCTTGAAGCGGGCGACTGTGCAGCAGCGATCGGTGCCTTTGGCTCATATTTAGCGGCCAATCCCGAAATGGCTGCCTATATTCAGCCACGGGTTGCACAGTGTGAATTTGCCCTTGGAAATCGTGATGGGGCTGTTCAAGCGTATGAGGCGGCAGTGGCCGGTGAAGTTGAATTGCTTACCGAAGTCAATCTGAGGTTGCGGCTAGCTCAAGCGTACGTGGAAGACGGAAACTTTCCAGCGGCGCTCGAGCAATATGATGCAATCTTAGCGAAGGCGAAAACAGATTTTACCCGTGGTGAAGCGCTATATTTGGCCGGGCAAAGCGAAAAATTGGCTGGCAACCTTGATGCGGCCTATGAACGCTACCGTGAAGCGATATTCGAACACCCCAGGGCATATGAAAGTTTTTTGGCACTAGCCGAATTGCTAGAAGATGGACAATCAGTCGATGAGTTTCAGAGGGGATTGGTTGATTACCACGCGAAATCTTTTGAAGCGGCCGTAACTGTTTTTTCAAACTACATGGATTCAAACCAAAGTCATAATGAAGATGCCCATTTGTATTTGGCGTGGTCGTTAGAAGGTCTTGGAAATTACGAGGCAGCACTGGCCCAGATCGAGGCGTTTATCGACGCTAACAGCGAAGATTCGAGTGAAATGCCAGTTGCGGCTGCTCAAGGCTGGATAGAATTGGCGAAAATGCAAACCAGAGCAGGGTTGTATACTGAGGCAATATCCAGTTATTTGACATATCTCGAGCGTTTCCCCGAGGGAGCTGATGGGGCGCATGCTGCCTGGTGGGCAGCTGCCCTTAGTGAGCAACAGGGTGAATCAGCCTTGGCTGTTGAACGCTACGAGAATTTGGCAGCTTTGTTTCCCCTCCACGAAAATGCCCCAGAAAGTCTGTTTCGGGCAGGATTAATCAGTTATCAGTTAGGAAAGTTAGAGGATGCATACGCTTATTGGCAAGAGGCCGTAAGCAGTTATCCTGATCGGCGATTTGGAGCGGCATCGCTTATTTGGTTGATGAACAACCAGCCTGAAGAAGAGCTCGATCCTTTTATCGCCGAGATTAATCCCATTCTTATTGAAGATTATTACTCGGTTAGAAGCCATCATCTAATAAGCGGAACCGCCCCTTTTGAGAGGAGCGGCGATATTGAATTAGCATTCAACATTGCCGATCAAGAGGATGCAGAACGGTGGCTTCGCGAACAGCTAGCTCTCGAAGATTCGGTTGACGTCCGTTCGATGTCGGATGAACTGGCAAATGACGGACGTCTGATTCGTGGTGAAAAACTCTGGCACTTAGGATTAAAGCAGGATGCGAAACGCGAATTGGAAAGTTTGCGCATGGCTTATGTAGATGATCCCGTCGCCAGCTACCAGCTAGCCCTTTACTTCCAAGATTTGGGACTCTATCGCTCCTCGATTCTAGCGGCTACTTCAGTCATGCACCTGTTTGGAGTCGACGTGTTTGGTGCGCCGAAATACATTGGAGGCCTGGCCTATCCCCCGTATTTTAGCGACTTAATCCTAAATGAGTCCGAAACTTACGGATATGATCCGCTCCTTCAGTTTGCATTGATCCGACAGGAAAGCCTATTCGAAAGTTTTGCAACATCATCGGCCGTTGCCCAAGGTCTCAGCCAGGTGATTCCGGATACAGGAGCGTTCATAGCCCAGAGATTAGAGTGGCCAAACTATAAGAATGAGGATCTCTATCGCCCTCATGTTGGCATTGCCTTTGGCGCCTATTACCTCTCCCTGCAACTTGAAGCCTTCGATGGCGACGTCGCTGCCGCGCTTTCAGCTTATAATGCTGGGCCGGGAAATGCAGCCCGGTGGTATGAGCAAGCGGGTGGGGATATTGATAATTATGTGGCTACTGTCGATTTTTCAGAAACACGCCAGTATATT
>JBFFVR010000023.1:0-11764 GCA_041570685.1 Promineifilaceae bacterium (SeqCode) | reverse complement strand
GTACCGCAAGATGTTCAGATTCGATGAGATCTTGATGGGCCAGTCGATCAGCGAGGGCAGTAAATTCGGTGATGTCGACAAAGAGCACCGCAGCGGCCAATCGCTCGGCAGAAGGCTCTTTGATCGGGGAGGGATCGGCCGCGAGCTTGCGTATGACGAGGCCGGGCACATATCGTTTAAGGGTATCGATTAAGTCGCCGCTCACTGAAAATGCCCCTGCAGAAAAAGAACCGGACTAAAAAAATACGAAATTGGTTTTCAAGGAGGCTAGTATATCACAGCAGCCGATTGCTTAATAAAAAAGAGTCGTCCTGGATAATTAGCCAGGCGACCCTTTATCAAGATAATCAGCCGTTGTGGAAAAATGATTTTAGGTGACGACAGCTGCCTCTTCTTGCTTCTTTTCATAGCGCTCGCCACATTGGGTACATTCGACTTTGCCATTGGCGATTTCTACAAGCAGTCCTTCACAGTTCGGACACGGATAGGTCACCGGCCGCTTCCAGCTGGTCCAATCGCAATCGGGATAATTGGAACAGCCATAAAATATCCGGCCTTTGCGGGTTCGTTTTTCGATTATCTCGCCTCCATCCTTCGGACAGGAAACCCCCACCTTGATGAGAATTTGTTCCGTATGGCGACAAGTTGGGAAGTCGCTACAACCGATAAATCTACCATAGCGCCCCTCTCGATAAACGAGGGGATTTCCGCAGAGAGGACAATCTCGGCCAACGAGCTCTGGCTCCCGGCGCACATCGATCTTTTCAATGGCTTTATCGGCAACTTCAAGCCTTTGCTCAAAACGGCGGTAAAATTCGTCGATTACGGGCACCCATGCTTTGCCGTTTGCGATTTCATCCAAATTCCCTTCTAGTCGAGCTGTAAAGTCAACCGACATGACATCCGGGAAATATTCAACCAAGAGATCATTTACTAACTCGCCTATTGGCGTCGGGGCCAAGCGTCTGTCTTCTGCCTCGACATAGCCCCGAGTTTGGATGGTGGAGATAATTGAGGCGTAGGTGCTCGGCCGGCCTATACCGTTCTCTTCCAGTTCTTTGACCAGGCTTGCTTCACTGAAGCGTGGTGGTGGCTGGGTAAAGTGTTGTTTTGGCAGAAGTTTTAGCAAATCTAGCAATTCGTTCGATTTCAAATCTGATGGAACGTGAGTATCGCCGTTATCCGGGCGGTCTGTCGGTTTTGACTCCTCGTATAGAGCCAAAAATCCGGAAAAGCGTAATGTTGAGCCAGTGGCCCGGAAAAGATAGGGGCGGCTGCCTAATGGAGATCCTTTGTCACCGGCCATGATATCGGCCGATACGGTGTCATAAATGGCCGGAGCCATCTGACTGGCTACAAACCGGCTCCAAATGAGGCGGTAGAGACGATACTGATCCCGCTTCAAAAATGATTTAATTTGGCCTGGAGTCCGGAAGACGCCCGTAGGTCTGACCGCTTCGTGTGCTTCTTGGGCGGATTTGGATTTCGTCTTATAAGTTGGGGGCTTAGCAGGCACGTACTCTTTGCCATATTTATCGATTACGTGCTGTCGAGCCTGTTCTTGGGCTTCTTTGGAAACGGAGACACTGTCTGTCCTCATGTAGGTTATCAGGCCGACTGTGCCTTCCTCCCCAATATCGACACCCTCATAAAGCTGCTGGGCGATACGCATGGTCTTGCTGGTGCCGAAGTTGAGTTTACGAGAGGCTTCCTGTTGCAAAGTGCTGGTCGTGAAGGGCGCGGCCGGGCGACGGGTTCGTTTGCCAAGTCTCACACTTTTGACGGTCCATTCGGCCTTTTCCAATATTTCCACGTGAGGCTTTACAATTTCTTCAGATGACAGCTCCGGTTCTTTTCCGTTAATTCGATGCAATTTGGCGGAAAAACTAGGCCTGGTATCCGAGTCTCGGTACTTTGTCTGGCTGAGATCGGCCGTCACCGTCCAATACTCTTGCCTTTCAAATGCGTTTATTTCCCGCTCTCGCTCGACGATGAGGCGGACAGAAACGGACTGGACACGTCCGGCCGAAAGGCGGCCTCGAACTTTCCGCCAGAGCAAAGGACTTAGCTTATAACCTACCAGTCTGTCTAAAATGCGGCGAGCCTGCTGAGCATCAACCCGATCCATGTCAATTTCACGCGGGTTGGAGAAAGCTTTTTCAATAGCCGGTTTTGTGATCTCTTGAAATTCAACCCGAACGGTTCTATCCGGCTCCATCTCGGCCGATTCAAGCACATGCCAGGCTATTGCTTCCCCTTCCCTATCTGGATCGGTGGCGATATAGATTTCCTTTGCCTTGGCGGAGGCTTCTTTTAATTGTTTGACTACTTTTCTTTTTTCGTTTGGGACTCGGTATTCAGGCATATAACTATGTTCGACGTCGACACTAAGGCGGGATTTCAAGAGATCCCGGACATGCCCGACACTCGACATTACTTTGTAGCCACGACCCAGATATTTGCCTATCGTTCTCGCTTTGGCGGGAGACTCAACAATAACCAATTTGCCGCGACGTCTCGTATTTTTGCTGTTCTTCTTTTTGGTACGGGTACTTGATTTCTTCTTCTTAACCGTTATCTCGGGTTTTGGCAAGGTGTCGTGAGCCAAAGTGTGGCCACGACGATACATATTTGTGCCACATACCGGACAAGTACCTCGAGTAGCCGGGGAACCATTGGGGGCCCATTCCGCCTTTGGATCTTTGATTATTCTTTTAGCTTTGCACTTAACGCAATATCCTTCCAATTCCATATTTTCTGCCATCTAACTATAGTTCTCGAGATCTGTACCTGTCAGTTTATTTACCAATTCCTTCACTAAGCGAATGTCGTCCTTGTGAACGACCAATACGGTATCCTCCATATTCACCACAATAAAGCCGTCAAGTCCAACGGCGGCCAATAATTTGCCTTCCTCATAGTTATAAAGAAGGCTGTCCCTGGAATTGAGGGAGTTCACCAGACCCAGTTCAACATTGCTGTCTGGGTCTGGATTAATCGCTTCCTTTAGAGCATAAAGTGTGCCCGGATCGCTCCAACCTGTCGAACCGCTAATAACAACGGCATTTTCATGTTCAATGTGCTGGACAATAGCATCATCAAAGGACATCACATCCAACACAGGATAGACGTCATGAAGGACCTTTTTGTATTCGCTAGTGCCAAAAGCTTCGATAATCCTTGATAAACCCGACCACATGGATGGCTGGAATTCTTGATACGCCTTGACGATGAAACCAGGGGTGGTTACAAAATAGCCCATGTTCCAGACATAATCTTCAGAGGCAAACATTCGCTCGCATTCTGCGGCGGGCGGCCGATAATGCCAGGATTGGTAAGCAAAATACGGCTGGCCGTTTGCCTCGCCTTTCTGTTCGCCCAACCCTATCCAACCGAGATTGCTATTTGCGAAGCGGGGTGTCTCACCTAGATAGACCATCTTTGCCTGTTGTCCAACAATGATCTGCTCCGCAACGGCCAACATGTCAAGGAAGGCAGCTTCGTCGGTCATATAATTATCACCCCAGATAATAGCCACAGGTTCATCTGGTCCAAAGCGAGCATTTATATGACCTATCGCTAACCCAACGGCCGCAGCCAAATCCCTGCGAACCGGCTCTCCAATGAATTGCTCGGAGGATAGTTCCGGGAGCAGATCTTGCAACAAAGGCAGATAACGTTCATTCGAGGATATAAAGATATTTTTCGTATCGTAAGAACCCTTTACCCGATCAACAGTCATTCGAACGGTCGAGCGATCCCCGACGATCGGCTCAAATTGTTTTGGCGATGCCTGGCGGCTGATGGGCCACAAGCGACGGCCGGTGCCACCAGCAAAAATGATTATCTTCATAAATCTTCTACTTCGATTGTCGATGGATTCGTTATATATTCTCCGGCTTGCTCACGGGCCAGCACGTAATTCATACCACCCACCTGCCTCACCATGCCCTTTAGTTCCATTAAAGTCAAGGTGCTTCCAACAAGGCCACTTGGGATTTCGACCTCGTTGATGATTTCGTCAATATGAACGGGTTGGTCCGACAAATATGTTAAAAGTAGTGCCTCTTCAGCCGTATCAGGTGAAACTTTCTGAGCAGCTAGCTGCTGGGGCACCATTGTCAAGTTTAGCTCTTCCAGGACGTCCTCAGCTCTCTGAACCAGCTTTGCACCTTGTTGAATGAGTTTGTTTGTTCCTACGCTTGCCCGACTGTTGATATTACCGGGAATTGCGAATACCTCGCGATCCTGTTCAAGCGCGAAGCCGGCCGTGATCAGAGCGCCACTGCGTTTTCCAGCTTCAATTACAACAACACCCAATGACATCCCGCTTACAATACGATTTCGGGCTGGAAAATTTCCCGCATCAGGCGGTGTTTGCAATGGATAGTCGCTTATTACTGCGCCGTAACCATCGGTTATGCGCTTGGCTAAATTTCGATGCTCAGCCGGATACAGGACATCTAAGCCTGAACCCAAAACGGCAATCGTGCGGCCGCCCATTTCCACTGCCCTTTGATGGGCTAGCCCGTCAATTCCCCTGGCCAGTCCACTAACAATAGTTATACTGTTCTGAACTAATCCTGTGACAATATCTTGGGTAACTTGACGGCCGTAACGAGTCAAATTTCGAGTGCCAACAACGGCAACAGCCCATTCGTCGCTTGGTAGGATTTCTCCTTGAACATACAGTAATGGTGGTGGATTGCTTATTTCTTTTAAATACCTGGGATATTCTTCGTCGTCCCAAGTAATTAAGCTAATCCCACGAGCGTCAATTCGTTCGAGCTCCAGATCTAAATTGATTTCATGGCGCTTTTCAACCAAATTCAGCAACGCCCGTCGATCGAGACCTGCTTGCTGTAGCTGATATTCAGTGGCAAGCCAGGCTTCACGAGGAGAACCAAATAGCTCGCAAAGTTTTCGAAATCGAGCCGGGCCAATGCCCTTGACTAGGTTAAACCCAAGCCAATACTTTAGATCCTTGTTTCTTTCGGATGGCATGCGTTTGAGGATAGGGAGTTAGAGTCCTATTGTCAAGCGATCTAACGAAAGTATTGCACCCACAACTGACAGAAACAATCCTTAAGGAAGTAAACCATCCAGCAAATGAACGATCATCTGAGCATTTTCTAAATCTACTTCCTTCACAACATCCTGGATATCCGGGAGAAGCACCTCGCCAAATGGTCCATCCACTATAAATACGTTATTTGCTTTGGTCTCAAGAATATCGGTAACTTTCCCAATAAAAGTTCCGTCTTCGCTAGTCACTTCAATGCCGATAATCTGATGAAGGTAATATTCACCCTCGTCTAACGGTATCGCTTCTTCTTCAGGAATGAGGAGCCATTGCGATCGCAAGAGCTCGGCCTCTTGCCTGGAATCGTAGCCAGCTAATTTAATTAGAACCCGTGATTTGTGAATTCGGACGCTTTCAATTGCAACTTCAACCGGATTATCCTCGCCGAGAAATACGGTTTCCAACCAATTGAATCGTTCAAGGGAATCCGTGTGGGCATCAACGCCAACCTCACCTCTTAGTCCATGGGGCTTGATGATTTGGCCGACCACTAAAAAACGAGGCCCAGCGGACCCTTCCGCTAAGCCCCGAGCTTCTTCATCTTGCATGCTGAATAGCCAATCCCCGGATTAGACAATCTCCAGCGAAACTCGCTTTCCTTTTTTGGCGCCGGCAACCTGCAATAGGCTCCGTATACTATTCACGACGACACCGCCTCTACCGATTAAGCGGCCCATATCATCTTCAGAAACGCTGATTTCCAACAATACCGAACTGTTTTCAGCTGTTTCTGTCACGACGACATTTTCGGGCGAATCAACCAAAGCCTTGACGATATATTCGACGAGATCTGTAAAATCTCCAGAGGAAGCCATAGCTCTATTCCTCCTCTTCGATTGCAGATTCTATCTCGGCGACATGTTCATCACTAAGGATCACAGTCTCGGCCGCAGGCGTTTCAAAGTCAACACCATGATATTCTGCGACAAGAGCGTCGAGGGATTCTCCTTTGCGAAGGCGGCTCAAGCGGTCATATGTACCTTGTTTATCCAACAGACGCCTGACGGCATCACTTGGTTGAGCACCAACACTCAACCAATAGAGCGCTCTATCTTCCTGAATCTGATATTCGAGGGGCTCACGTCGAGGATTATAGTGACCAATTCTCTCAACGACGCGCCCATCTCTCTTGCTTTCTATATTTGCCACGACAACTCGATAACTGGGTTGCTTTTTCGAGCCAGTACGGCTCAATCGAATACGAACCATTTCCTAATTCTTCTCCACTATTAATATCGATCTTCAATACTCTCTATCACATACGGCCGCCCAGAATACTGGCAAGATTGCGTCCGCGGCCACTACGCAATTGTTTCATCATACGCTGCATTTCTTTAAACTGCCGGAGCAATTGATTTACTTGTTGGACATTAGTCCCCGAACCGGAGGCAATTCGCCGTTTTCTGCTAGCCTTAATTATTTTTGGACTTCGCCGCTCTTTGGGAGTCATCGACTGAATAATCGCCTCAATGCGCTTTAAATCGTCTTCTGCGCCACTCATATCGACGTCGCCAGCCATCTTGTTCATTCCTGGAACCAACTCCATGAGTTGACCCAACGGGCCCATTTTACGTACTTTCTGCATCTGTTCTAGGAAATCTTCCAAGTTGAATTCACCGCTCAAAAGCCGCTTACTGGCTTCTTCAGCTTCTTCCTGATCCAGCTCGGTTTGGGCTTTCTCTATTAATGTGAGGACATCGCCCATTCCTAAAATACGGCTGGCGATTCTATCTGGGTGAAATTCCTCTAGCGCGGTAACTTTTTCGCCCGTTCCCAAAAACTTAAGCGGAACTCCGGTGACTTCCCGCATCGAAATCGCTGCACCACCTCGGGCATCACCATCAATTTTGGTCATGATCAAGCCGGTTATTTGTACTGCATCATTGAAATCTGATGCCACACGAACCGCTTCCTGACCAGTCATCGCGTCCGCTACCAAAAGCGTTTCGATTGGCTGAACTTTCGACTTAATTTCACGAAGTTCATCCATCTTCATTTCGTCGATGTTCAATCGACCGGCGGTATCGATAATAACTAAGGTAGCGCCAGATCGTGTTGCTTGTCTAACCCCGTTTACGCTCACATTTACTGGATTCGCATCTGGACCTTCATCATATACCGGAATATCCAACTGAGAACCCAATGTTTGGAGCTGATCGATCGCCGCTGGACGGTACACATCGGCGGCAACCAAGATAGGACGTCTACCTTCTTTTCTTAGTCTCAGGGCTAGTTTAGCGGCTGTTGTGGTCTTACCGGAACCCTGTAAGCCGACTAGCATTATTACTGCAGGAGACTGCATTCCAAGGTTAAGTCGTCCTGCCTCGCCTAATGTCGAAATCAATTCTTCGTGGACTATTTTTACGACTTGCTGGCCGGGGCTGAGACTCTGCATAACCTCCTGGCCTACTGCACGATCGCGTACACGCTTTACAAAGTCCTTGACAACTTTATAGTTTACGTCAGCTTCAAGCAGGGCCAGGCGAATTTCTCGCATGGCGGCATCAACGTCGCTTTCGGTTAGCTTGCCACGTCGGGTGATATTATCGAATGTACTTTGAAGGCGGTTGCCTAACGATTCAAACACTTTATTTCTTTAGTCCAAAAAGAGACCCGTCAAGTCAAAATGCAAATCGGCTTGCATGACTTGGCGGGTACTTAATAGTCTCCGCAAACCTATGGATTCTAGCCTAGCGGATTATGGTAGTCAAGCAGGCTGATTAGCTCTTCGCCTGACTGCCTCACGTAAGCGTACAGCTTTATTGGTGTCTTCCCAGGGAGCTTCGATATCAGTGCGTCCAAAATGACCATACGCGGCAGTAGCCTGGTATATTGGTCTTCTAAGGTCCAGATCTCGGATGATTGCTCCAGGCCTCAGGTCAAAATTCTCGTTGATTATCTCAACTAAAATGTCATGAGGAACATCACTCGTGCCAAATGTTTCAATGTTAATACTAAGTGGTTGTGCTACCCCGATCGCGTAAGCAAGTTGGACTTCACAGCGAGTAGCTAAACCGGCCGCAACCAGATTCTTAGCAACCCATCTAGCAGCATAGGCCGCGCTGCGGTCGACTTTTGTGCAGTCTTTGCCGCTGAATGCACCACCGCCGTGTCTGCCCATGCCTCCGTAGGTATCAACGATGATTTTTCTCCCTGTCACTCCGGCATCCCCCATCGGTCCGCCAACCACAAATCGGCCGGTCGGATTGACGAAAATTATCATATCATCGTCCACCAGGTCATCTGGAAGCACAGGCATGATCACATGTTCAATGATTTCGCTGCGAATCCGCTCAATATCTATCTCTGGAGCATGTTGAGTGCTTACCAATACGGTATGAACGCGTTTTGGTCTGCCATGGCTATACTCAATTGTAACTTGAGCTTTTCCATCCGGCCTTACCCAGGGAAGCGTGCCATCTCGTCTAACTAGCGCCAGTTGTCGGGTAAGTTTGTGCGCCAAATCGATTGGTAACGGCATCAACGATTCTGTCTCATCACAGGCAAATCCAAACATCATGCCTTGGTCGCCGGCACCTATCGAGGCAATTTCTGATTCGCCATTGCCATTTTTCCGAAAATCGAAAGCCACATTCACCCCCTGGGCAATATCCGGGCTTTGACTTGCGACGGCTACCTGAACACCGCAAGTATTGCCGTCGAAACCTTTCCGACTATCATCATAGCCGATATCAATTAATACCTTTCGCACAAGTTCGTCAAAATCTATTTTTGCGGTGGTTGTAATTTCACCTAAAAGCAGAACGAAACCAGTCTTTACGGCGGTTTCGCAGGCAACGCGTGCCATAGGATCCTGCTTGATTATGGCATCCAGAACAGCATCACTTACCTGATCACAGATTTTATCCGGATGGCCTTCCGTAACCGATTCTGAAGTGAACAACAGGCTCGGTGAACTCATAAATGTCGTCATGAAATTTGCCTCCACGAAATCGTAGTCTCAACTCAAGCTAATAACAAGTCGATACTTTCCATGCGGGCACAAAAAAACCTCTTGAACCGGTCAAGAGGCTGCAAATAACGCTGTGTCCTCCTATCTCCCAGCCATTGCTGGCGGAATTAGCACCTTCCCACTTGGGGGGTTGCTGCAGTTTCTAAGGGCCGGTCCCTCCACTGCTCTGGATAAGTATCTTTTTAATTCGAGACAGTGGCAGTATATCCTATCGCAAATCATTGTCAAACCGGACCTTGAGGACACCTGGCGTGAATCAAAACTGAATGTTTCTTGTCATTCCCATTTTTCCGGAGGTTCAGGCATGCCGAGAATGTGGTATCCGGCATCAACGTATACAATTTCGCCAGTAACACCGCTAGCTAAATCGCTACAAAGCCACAAAGCGGTTTTTCCTACTTCTTCTTGATCCACATTTCTTCGGAGAGGGGCTCTTTCTCCCACGTAGCTTAACATCTTTCGAAATCCGGAAATCCCAGCAGCGGCTAATGTTTTTATGGGACCTGCCGAGATTGCATTTACTCGGATTCCTGAAGGTCCTAAATCTGCCGCTAAATAGCGAACATTGGCTTCCAACGCAGCCTTAGCGACACCCATGACGTTGTAATGAGGAACAGCCTTCTCAGCGCCATAATAGGTCATGGTTAAAATATTTCCCCCTTCCGGCATCAGATCTATTCCTCTCCTGGCCAAAGCAATTAGGCTGTAGGCACTGATGTCTAGTGCCATCGTAAATCCTTCTCGACTCGTATTGATAAATCTTCCCGTAAGCTCTTCTTGTTTGGCAAAGGCAACGGAATGAATCAAGATGTCAATTGAGCCAAAATAATCACCCGCCTGGTCAAAAACCGAATCGATAGCATCATCGCTGGTCACATCGCACATTTCCACAAACTCCACACCCAACTGTTCAGCCAAGGGAATTACGCGTTTCTCAAGCTGTGGTATCCCATAACTAAATCCAATTTCAGCCCCATGCTCATGAAGCGTCTGGGCAATGCCCCAGGCAATAGATCTTTTATTGGCAATACCAAAAATGAGAGCCTTTTTTCCTTCCAGCAATTTCATTTTTCCTCCAGTTCAGCAAGGTAAATCTTGTTGGTGCAGTTTCTATGTTCACCTGGATACGTATGAATTTCCGCGAATCCAGAAACGCCAGGGAATAGATAGCCATGGTTCAGGCGTATTTCCCAATCCGATTCGAGGACCACGTTGGACGTCAGTGTCGGGGATAACCTGCGATTCTTCTAGCCAGATAACACTATCCTCAGCGAAAAGACACGAACCATTCATACTACCAACAATCGCCAGTGATTGGGTCAATTTAGCAGGTCCATTGGTCAATTCTTGCATCTTCCTGCCTTCTCTTCGCACAAGCATCAAATCCAAACCTTCGACCGGCTCCAAAGCCCGAACAAGAACAGCATTTGCGTTTCCTTCCGTGCCTGTCACTACATTAAACATCCAATGAATTCCATAGGTGAAATAAACATATGCATAACCGGCCGCTCCAAACATTATCTCAGTTCTAGGCGTTGGTATTCTGCCTTTGGCGCGGTCACCGTGGCAGGCTAGGTCAGGTAATATATCGTCACAATAGGCTTCTGTCTCGACGATAATTCCCGCCACCCTAACACCGGTGACGTTACACACGAGCCGAGATCCAAGCAAGGCAACAGCAACTTCCTTAGCACTTCTGCTATAAAAATCCTGATCCAATCTTTTCACGATCGTCCTGCAGAGTCCAGAAAATAATTATATTAAGGGTTCGATGAACCTTCAAAATGTTCTCAATCTTTACGTTGTTCCAGCAGTGCTAATTCTCTGGCTCTATTAAAAGTCGAAGCAAGAAAGATAACGATTAAGAGCGCTGCGATGGCCAGTAATATCAGATCATAAGCGCTAATCTTTCCTAAAGGTAATTCAATAATCACAATGCCAGCGAAGAAGAACAGCGCATTGATCAAGACCGCGATGAGACGTACTTCAGTCGGACCAAGCTTGACATAAGATATTTTGAATACTCCGGTAACGAAGGTATCTACATACACATACACTGACATTAATAGGTAACCAATTAATGCTAACGAAGCGGCCGAAAATGAAACATATGGCGACAAGCCCAAACCTGCAAAAATGAGAAGTTGGCTGAAGGCATCCACGGTATGATCAACAAAAAAGCCATATTTTGGTCTTTCAATTTTTCGATATCTGGCCAAGGTACCATCTAGACTATCGCCAAACCAGTTGACAAAAAAGCCAATACTAGCAAGCCATAAGAAGGCCGGATTTACATGGCTCAGTACGTATCCGGCAAAAATGATAACCGCTCCAAGGATACCTATGATGGTCAGTATGTCCGGATTTACCCACGCAGGCATGTGGGCCGAAAACCATTGCAGTGCAGGTCTCTCAATTGGAACCAGATGAATATCATTATCTCGTTCTTGTGATTTATCAGAAGAGATATCTTCACCTCGTTAAGGTAACTCTGGAAAAAACTCTGGCCAAAGCGGAAAAGGCATCGACCAGTCTACAGGTGATGATCGAATGAACCCTTCTGCATACGATAAAATGTTTTCGGCGTTATTCATGATTGTTTTTTTGCGGCTGGAATATTTTTGAATTTCTATTATGTCGCTCATCTCAAGATAATAGGTTCCATCGTCTTTTGGCTTGGTTGCCAAAACAACAACAGGGACATCGGC
>JBFFVR010000022.1:0-11781 GCA_041570685.1 Promineifilaceae bacterium (SeqCode) | reverse complement strand
GGGGCCTGTGCTCGAACAACTGGGGGGTATCGGCCGGAGCATAAATCTGTTCACCCATCTTATTGTTCGGGAAACAGAGTTAACCCTATATGGATTTGACAGTGAAGAGGACTTGCATCTATTTGAAATATTGTTGGATGTGAACGGCGTAGGGCCGAAAGTGGCTTTATCGATATTGTCGACCCTGAGTCCCGATGTGCTTAAGGGAGCCATTGCTCGAGAAGAGTCGGATGTTTTGCAGCGCGTTCCGGGTATTGGCAAAAAAACGGCTGAGCGCATCATGTTTCAACTGAGGGACAAGCTCGATTTCACCGCCGATGCCGCTACTTTGCCTTTTGTAAGTGACGTAGATGGGGACGTCATCGAGATTCTAACCTCCCTGGGTTTTAGCATTATAGAGGCTCAAAGTGCGCTGCAAAACATTCCTCGCGATGTCACCGATATTGATGCCCGGGTACAAGCAGCTTTGCAATACCTAGATCAAGCATAATCACTCAACCACTTGTCATAGGTGTGCCCTGCACTTGCACGCAACTGTGAAAATCAATTCCGTGGAGCCTTTTCCATATACTATTTTCGCTTTTTTGTCACAAATCGGCCGTAAATGGTGTTAAGAAGAGTATAAATCTAATGTCGGATAAGGTGCCGAAAGGAAAACCAGTGACAGCTATTTCCGATAATGTACTCATTGAACGGCTAAACCAGGGCGATATCGCTTCATTTGAAACCCTGTTTTTTCGTCATTACGATCGAGTTTATGGCCTTCTTTTTCGATTGCTTGGAAATCGAGCTGAGGCGGAAGACGTTGCCCAAGAAGTGTTCATCAAGTTATATCAAAAGCCTTTAAGTGGTCGACGTGATCACAATGTGAGTGCATGGCTATACAGGGTGGCTACGAACAAGGGTTACAACCAGATCCGCAGTCGTAAACGTCGCTGGCAAAGAGATGTGGTTCTCAATTCTGATGTTGGTGATACTGCTTCAGATCCTGCCGAAATTGCGGATAAGAACGATTCAATCACAAGTGTGAGGACGGCCTTGCTTAGCCTTCCTGAACGGCAAGCCAAGTTATTGCTTCTCAGGCAAATGGGATTGAGTTACGCTGAATTGGGTGAGGCTTGTGGCATAGCCAAAGGATCGGTAGGTAAGACACTGTCGCGAGCGGCTGAAGCATTTCGCAGCGCTTATGAGAAGGAAAATAGGGGTCGTAGATAGTTTGTCTAAACGGACAATATTCGAAACGACCGTACGAACCTTCTGAGAGGAAGAATTCAGATGTCTAAAACAGAAGATGATATTCAAGATGTATTGGAAAATCTATCGCTCCTGTCCCCTAGTGCGGGTGACGCATCTAGGCCCACGCCGGAGGCAATGGCAAATCTTAAGCAGCGATTGCTAGCCGCAGAAAGGCAGTCATTCTCATGGAGGATAACCAATATGCTAAATCGAAAATATGTTTTTGCTACTGTTTCCTTGATTTTGCTGTTCGTGATCGCTCTTAGCTTTCCTGGCGTTAGAGCCGCAGCAAGTGATTTCTTAGGATTATTTCGGGTGGATAAATTCGCGCCGATATCAATATCACCTGAGCAAATAGCTCTTCTGGAAGAAATCGCTGAATCCGGCCTGTATCCAGGTGAGATCCAAATGATCGAAGAGCCAGGTGAACCGCAATATGTTGGTTCGCTGTCTGAGGCTGAAGATGTTTCAGGCATGTCAGTTCGCCGCCCCGGAGATCTAGAAGATCCGGACAGTATTTATGCTATGAGTGGTGGAAGTGGAAGGTTGATCGTAGATGTAGAAAATGCCCGGGCCATTCTTGGTGTTGCAGGTGTCGATCCGGCTTTGATTCCTGATAGCCTAGATCAGGCAACGGTCGAGGTAACTGTCTTCCCAAGCGTTAGTCAAAATTGGAATGAGGGAATTGTTCTGCTGCAATCGCCAAGCCCTGAAATACAATATCCTGACGATGTTGATATTTCTGCCTTAGGCTCAGCCTTGCTACAGGTGTTGGGTATGGAGCAAGCAGAAGCGGATAATATCGCGGCTAACTTCGACTGGACTAGCACGCTTTTGGTGCCGATACCCGAGAATATGGCCTCTTTCAATGAAGTTCGGGTTGATGGTGAAGTGGGTTTGGCCTTAAGTAGTTTAGAAGGCAACAATTCTGGACTTATATGGCAGCGAGATGGTGTTGTCTATGTGCTTAGTGGGGCTGACACGAGACAATTGATTGACGTGGCCAATTCTCTTCAATAAGAATTTGTTGACATAAGTATTGCAAAGAGATAGGATTGGATCAAGTTTTGGTCAAATCCTATCTTTTACTTTGTCATTCTTTCGTAGTCATCTTCTTCCGATTTTAATGACTGATTTTGCTATTGATGCTCAGGGCTTACGCAAAGAGTTTGGCGAAAAAGTTGCTGTGGCTGATTTCTCCCTGCAAGTGCCTCACGGCGAGGTATTTGGTTTTCTAGGCCCGAACGGCGCTGGAAAGACGACATCGATCAAGATGATGCTCAGTCTCATCAAACCAACTTCTGGCAATGCAACGCTACTCGGCGATCCACTTGGCAGCCGTAGAACTCGTACCAAGGTCGGTTTTTTACCGGAGCATTTTCGATTTCATGAATGGCTAAGAGCGAGCGAATTCCTTGATCTACATGGCAGTTTATATGGGATGAGTTCAGGCAGGCGAGCTCAAGTCATCCCCGAGTTATTAGAATTGGTCGGTTTAAGCGCTCGAGCCGAGACAAGATTGTCAGCCTTCTCAAAAGGGATGCTTCAGCGGATAGGCTTGGCCCAGGCTTTATTGAATGATCCCCAACTCGTATTCCTGGATGAACCAACTTCTGGCTTAGACCCTCTCGGTCGGCGCTCAGTGCGAGATATTATCCGCGATCTTCGAGAGCAACAGATAACCGTCTTTTTGAACAGCCACCTCTTAAGTGAAATCGAACTCACCTGTGATCGCGTGGCCTTTATTCGTGAAGGTGAAATAATCAAAGTTGCCACTTTAGCAGAATTACAGCAACAGCGATTACGACTCGTTGTTCGTCTTGGCCAGCCTGATTACGATCTGCTATCAGGATTGAATCACTTTGGGACGGATGTCGATATAGATGATGGGACTGGAAGAATTCAGCTAACCATGGAAGATGAGAATCAGATACCCCAACTCGTTAATTGGTTAGTGGAGAAGGGCCAGACAATTTATGAACTTAGCCCCCAGCGGCTTTCTTTAGAGGATCAATTTCTAGAAATTATCGGAACTGAAATGTACGATGCCTAGTCCAGTAAAAAGTTGATAGGTTAGCGGAGTTAGGGTCGTGATAGAAATCCACCCGGATATGGCCCAGTAAATTAATTTACATAATGTATATTTTATTTGTGATTCTGTTGCTCAAGAAATCATTATCATGGTTATCAGGACTATATTTCGCTTAACCATCAGAGAAACACAACGCCGGCGAATCTTGTGGATTGGCCTGATAATGGGTTTGGGTTTTCTAGTTATATTTGGCCTAGGATTTCATTTTGTTTACATCGATGTAACGAAAACGCTTTCTCCCGATGAATTTCAATTTCCTTTTTTGTTTTTAACCTTGGCAGGGGTATACGCGACAAACTTCCTGGTCATCATCGTGGCTGTTCTAATATCTGTGGCGACCATTTCTGGCGAAGTTGAATCCCATACTATCGAAAGTTTGCTCACCAAGCCCATTCGACGGTGGGAATTGCTTTTTGGCAAATGGCTTGGTTATGCGGCAATAATCTTTTTTTACGTTCTTTTACTTCCTGGTGGGGTGATGCTCATTGTATATCTACGGGCAGGATTCGCTTTAGAAAACGTTGCCGTAGGTTTACTATTGATTTTTATGGAAGGACTCATTGCCTTATCAGTTAGCATGGTTGGTGGAACCCGCTTGTCTACTTTGGCCAACGGAGCTTTGGCTTTCATGCTATTTGGAATTGCTTTCATCGGCGGCTGGATTGAACAGGTCGGTTCGATTTTGCAGAATGAAACGGCGGTAAATATTGGGATCGTTACGAGCCTGATTATGCCAACAGAGATCCTTTGGAAAAAGGCATCGTCTTTTTTTGAACCTCAGTTAGTGACGGGCTTTGAATTTGCAGGGCCCTTCAGCGTAACTTCACAGCCAAGCGATTTGATGATCGCTTATGCGGTTGTCTATATCATTGCTCTCATGGGATTAGGAACCTATTTGTTCTCATCCCGAGATTTATGATCCCCTCTGACTGATTGCTTTTTTGGGTATTCAAATCTGTTGCCGGATTGGTCTACTCAATAACTATCTAAGCTTGAGATAAGGGCTGCGAGGCGAGGCAAGGTCCCGTGTTATAATGGGGTCCTCACCAGTCAAGAAATTATAAATTCAGGTGAAGAGAGGCGATGCAAGCGACAGGTACTGCGCCCCAAAATTCACAATTACCCAAACGCGCGAAATGGATACGTAATTTCAGCTGGTTTATTGCTGCGCCAGTCATAACTTTTGTGCTAATCAGTTTGTTCGCTGCCCTGGCGATTATTACCTATCAGTACCAGCATCAAGACCGCATTTTCACAGGGATATCTGTTTGGGGTACTGACCTCAGTGGATTGGGGCGTGCAGAGGCGGAACAAGTTGTAACCGGATCATTTCCCTATAGTGCTGAAGATGCTATCACCTTGATCGACTCGGAGACTGGCCAAGAGTGGGTTTTTTCCATGTCTGAACTTGGGATGACATTTGATGCAGAGGGTACAGTGGATGCAGTTTATCAGATCGGTCGTCGAGGCAATCCCCTTGAGCGACTGAGAGAACAATTTTCCACTTGGTATTATGGTCATCAAATATCACCCATCGTTATATTTGATGAGGGTCAAATTGACCAAGTTATCTCTGAAGTCGCCTCCCAGATAAATCGGCCGGCGACAGACGCCAGTCTCATCTTTGAAGGGGCAGAAGTTGGTTTTGCTCCCTCAGAAATGGGCAGAAGTTTAGACCCGGTTGACACCAGGGCCAGATTGATAGCTACGCTTGGTGGAATAAACCAAGCTCAGATTCAACTTCTCGTTCACGAAACCTTGCCCAGGGTTGACGATACGAGCGATGCGGCAAATGAGATTCGCCAGATAATGAATGGGCCGATGAATTTGTACTTGCAGCAACCACTTGATGGGGTGGATCTAGAAAAAGTGGTTGTTACCCCTGATCAACTGGCTCAGTGGGTGCGGGTAAGTACCATTGAGGGCGACCAGGGGCAAGCCAGTACCCAGGTGTTTCTGGACGAAAATGCCATCCGGGCCTTTCTGGCTCCATACGAGGAGCTACTGCAACGGGAACCTGAGAACGCTCGCTATTATTTTGATGATAGCACCCGAGAATTGGTCTTGGTCGAACCCCATGTAAGCGGTCGATTACTGGATGTTGAAGCTACACTGGCCAATTTTCTAGAACAAGTTAGAACGCCAAATCGTTCTATGCCTTTTGCGCTAAAAGAGATTGTACCGGCAGTCCATTCGGGGGCAACGGCCGAAGAGTTAGGTATAACCGAGCTTGTCAGCGAAAGTACCACCTGGTTTTTCGGCTCAGCAAATGAACGGATGCATAATATAGCTCGGGCAGCTGGCAATTTTTATGGCGTTGTAATCGCTCCGGGAGAAGAATTTTCGTTCAATCATTTTCTGGGTGAAGTTAGCGCGGAACAAGGTTACGAGACAGGCCTCATCATCTATGGAGGCCGGACAATTGAAGGAATTGGAGGCGGTGTTTGCCAAGTTAGCACAACCGCTTTTCAGGCTGCATTTTGGGCTGGATTTCCGATAACAGAAAGGTGGGAACACGGCTATCGCGTTGGTTATTATGACGATGGGGAAGGCCCAGGAATGGATGCCACGGTCTATTCACCATTGGTTGATTTTCGTTTCATCAATGATACGCCCCATCATTTGCTGATTGAGAACTATTATAGCGAGGCCAATTCGTCGTTGACTTTTAAGTTTTATAGCACGAGTCTGGGACGTTCTGTGGTCAAAGACGACCCGGTAATCGAGAATGTGGTTCAACCAAACCCCGACATTTGGGAGCTAAATGAAGATCTGGAAAGCGGTGAGATAGAACAGGTAGATTGGGCGGTTGAAGGTGCCGATGTAACCATTGGTCGTTCAGTATTTAATGCCAGCGGCGATCTTATTCGCCAGGACTTATTCGTCAGCAACTATATACCCTGGCAAAATATCTACCAATATGGGCCCGATACGGTAGTGCCTGGGGCGGAACCGGCCAGTAGCGAAGGGGCTTAGCCAAGTTTCTTTTGAATAAAAATTGGACCTAGCAAACAAATCTCTCTGTTGCAGAGATGTTGCCTATCAGTGACTAAAATCTCAATGCGCGACCTTTGTTGAGGATGGATAATAATCATAACAAGGGGCCTATTGCGATTTAGATAGGCCTGTGATACTATACTATACATAATGTACGCGCCGATTACCTGCACTTATTTTCTCATTATTTCATTGTTTTACTCAGACAAGCGCGAATTAGGTGAACCTTAATTGAACCAAAATCTTATGTAGGTTGAGATTAAGCCACGTTTACCGGCACCTCAATTTGGAATTGATTGAGGTGTGGAGTCTGAATACAAGCTGATCTGGCGAGCGTACATTATGTACGTTCGTTTTATTATTGGATAATATCTAGATTTATTTGGCGAAACGAAAATGCATTTAAGCAACGAGTTTTTTGCCCGAATTATCGGTGCCTTTATCGGTGCCGTGCTCGCCGCCTATTTTGGAGCCAGGCTGGCTGTTTGGCTCAACGTAACTGAGCAACTCTCTGCCTATATAATGATATTCGGCCTACTCGGATTTTTGGCCGGATTAATCCTTACTCCGATATTTACGGTTCGGCCGTTGAACCGCATAAAAAGCGGTCTTGCCGGAATGCCGGTTGAACGTTTAGTAGCCATCATAGGTGGAATTTTCCTCGGTCTTGTCTTGGCCTCTCTACTTACCCTTCCCCTGTCGACCTTGCCGAATCCATTTCGCCAGGTCGTGCCGATCGCCGCTGCTATCGTGCTTTGCTACCTCAGCGTCGTCGTACTGACACTTCGTCAAAATGATTTAAGAGCGTCGATGAGCTTCTTGCGGTCAAGTCGTTCAGTAACAAAAAATACACCTCAGACTGAAGAACAAGTCATATTACTCGATACGAGTGTCATCATTGACGGCCGCATAAGCGATATTTGCAAAACCGGTTTCATTCGAGCGACTTTACTGGTGCCAAATTTTATATTGTTGGAGCTACAACATATCGCCGATAGTTCTGATCCCATGCGCCGCAATCGCGGCCGGCGGGGCATGGATGTGCTCAGATATTTGCAGCAAGATTGTCCTATTCCTGTTCGTTTTACTGATATGGATGTGACTGACGTTCGTGATGTCGACAGCAAACTTGTAGCACTTGCCCGGGATTTGGCTTGTCCCATTTTGACCAATGATTACAATTTAAACCGCGTAGCCGAACTTCAGGGTGTCGTTGTCCTAAATATCAATGAGTTGGCAAATGCGGTCAAGGCTGTATTCCTTCCCGGCGAGGCGCTGTCTGTAAAGATTGTTCAAGAAGGTCGAGAGCTCGGGCAGGGGGTAGCTTATCTGGAAGATGGCACGATGGTTGTGGTGGAGGAGGGTAAAGACCATCTACATGATACGGTTGGGGTCGTCGTAACGAAAGTTCTGCAGACCACAGCCGGTCGTATGATCTTCGCTCGTCCGCAAACTGCGACCTGACAAGGAACACCCCCAATTAAATAATCCTTCATTGGTCGAAAGCCAGGCACGAACCGTATTATCTTGCCTATGAGATTGTCCGGACTGACGCTCAACCTAGAAAATCAAAACAATGGTCGAATATCTTTATCGTCGTAACACTGTCTTAGAGACCCTACGCAGCAATAGGCGCGAGATTAAACATCTTTGGATACAAGAAGGAGCGCGCCAAATAGGTTCGATTAGTCATGAGGCCAGGGTACGGGGAGTGGCCATCGAACGAACAAATAAGCAACACCTATCACAACTTGCCGGCAGCGGCGACCATCAGGGGGTTCTTTTAGAGGTGGGTCCTTATCCTTACAGCGACCTCGAAGAAATCTTGGCATTGGCGGAAGAGCAAGGTGAACAGCCATTTCTGTTACTACTTGATTTGCTTCACGGGCCTCAAAATATTGGCGCCCTAATCCGAACGGCCGAGGCATGTGGCGCGCACGGAATAATTCTACAAGATAGACGAGCACCCGATATCACGCCAACGGTGGTCATGTATTCATCAGGTGCAACTGAACATCTCTTGATCGCCCAGGTTACCAATCTCGTGAGGACGATTCAATATCTCAAATCAGCCGATGTCTGGGTGGTTGGATTGGATATAAATGAAGATGCCGTTCAACTAGGTCAGTTCGACCTGAATATGCCTATCGCAGTAGTGGTTGGTCATGAGGGGAAAGGTTTACGACGGTTGATACGCGAGAATTGTGATCTATTAATCCAATTGCCAATGCGAGGAAAAGTGGGTTCTCTAAATGCCGCCTCGGCCGGTGCTATTATGCTTTATGCGGCCTGGCAGGCTCGCGGATATAACGGAAGCATCTAGTTTTCAACTACTTTGATGTGTCCGAAACTATTTAATGTTCCCGGCGATTCACTCATCTGAAGTAAGATTATCTTCTTTCGTTTCAACGGTAGTTTGCTGATCCATAAGCAACCTTTTAATCTCTATTATTTCCCGTTCGATATCGTCCAACTGCTGTTCTCTCTTGGCAGTTTTTGGAGAAAAGGCATTAGCTAAGTACCCAGTCAAAACGCCGACCATCGCGACTCCGGCGGTCATTAATATGAAGCCAATGAAACGCCCCGAGCTGGTAACTGGTACACGATCCCCATAACCTACCGTCGTCATCGTAACCCAAACCCACCACATAGCGTCGTTGGCATCGTCGATATTCCCATAAGGGGCATCAACTTCTAATTTTAATATAGCAATGCTTGCCAAGAGGACCAGAACGAAAATAGCAACAACTGTTGTTAGCAGGGCGCTTTCACCACGCTTTTCGCTGAGCGTACTCAGAAGGCTTTTACCGGTCACTTGCATCAGATAGCGACGAATACGAATGATGCTGGCAATTCGCAGAATCCTTAATAACGGCAAAAACGGTATGCTGCTCAGGAGATCAAGCCAGCCCCATTTTAGATAGTTCAAGCGATTTTTAGAGGTGATGACATTTCGTAAGAAGTCATAAAGAAAAACCAAGCTAAGCATCGCATCGATAGCCAGGAAAATTGATTTGGTCGATTCAGAAGTTGGAAATATGAAGATAAATATCCAGGAGATGACAGCATAAAAGGACATTATGACGACAAACAATCGATAAGACGTGCTCGCCGGTCCTAATGCAATTGTTCTTTCACGATTTTTTTCCGATTCGGTCATATCGAACCTCACAATAAATTTGGCCCTATTTTTGCAATAAGCAGCGCCTATCTTCCCGAAAGTAAATCGATTCGACTAGTAAGAAAACAATAGAATTAAGAGGAGACTTCTTTGACGAATTGGCTGAGACTGCCTTCCTTGAAAACGACTGACTGTTTTCCTCCAGTCGCGTCACGGTTCCATTTGACTAAGCGAACCTGATCATCTGCGATTTCAATGGTTGTAATGCCGTCACTATAAAGACCACATCCTGTGTTGAAATAGCAAGGTTTTGGCTCTTCAGTCGAGTCAATCTCGATGGCCCGACCTTTCGCTTTTTCGTCCTCAAACTCAGCTTGTATCCGGGCTATCTCCCTGTTTTTCTTACGCAAAGTAGAACGAGAAAGCCTCGAATCTGAAAGCTCGGCCGTCAGGTCCGCTATTTTGTCTAATAGCTCATCAGCTCTTGTTTTCGATGCAAAAACCGCTCGATGGGAGTGACCACAGAAAACAATTACTCGCCGATTTTTTGCCCAGGCATAATAGGTGCGTTCATAGTCGCTAGCCACTGGCGATTTTGTAGCCGCACCATGTCCATACAAACCTGTGATCTTGGCCAGCGGCTCAATGCCTCGAAATACCCTGACGAAGAAGCGGCTAAACCAAGAGTATTTGTCCGAGTCAATGCTCCCTTGATGGCCGTGCACCAGCAATACTTTAACCTTGCCTGAGGCATCCTTCATTTTCAAAGCCTCATCGGCCAAGCCCTGCATTTTACCCTTCACCCGGGTCGGATCTCGAAAGCCACCCCATTCAAAATCATGGTTACCAAAAATTCGATAGACGCGATCTTCTCCAAAAGCACGTATCTTTGAATATACGGAAGCTTCATATTCTTTCCTTATTGCCGGTAGGTCAAACTGCCAAAATTCTTCGATATCGCCCAGCAAAATGAGGGTATAGCCTTTCCGAAAATAGTGATCGAGCGCATGTAACATTGCAGGCTCATTTAGGTGAAAATCGTCAGCCTCACCGCCATCACCCATGTGTGTATCGCTGATGATGGCATATTTTCTATCACTTGAATCCAGCGTCTTAACATTTTTGTCGCGCCAAAGAGAATCTAAACTATTCCAGGTATTACGCTTGTCAAGTGACATATTGTTAGCTCCTTTTGTTTTTAGGCCGATAAGAGTGGTTCAAATCGTGTCGCTATTAGTTTCTTGACTTCCAGTACGAAACTGTTTGCACTTGATAATTTTGAGGATAAATGTCTATTGGTTGAACCTCCAATAACTTAAAGCCTGCTGCAGTCAAGCGGCCCGAGTCACGAGCAAATGTGGCTACGTCAGAGCTCGAGTAGATCATTTTTGTTGGCTGCTTACGAGCTATTTCGTCAATCATGGTTGGGGGTAAGCCCTCAGATGGTGGATCTAAAATAAGGACATCTGGCCGAATATCCAAAAGCGGCAAAATCTCTTCCACGAGACCCTCATAAAGGTTCACATTGTCGATACTATCCAAGTTGTGTGCCGCATCCTCATTAGCATCAGGATTTAGCTCAACGGCGGTAATTGAAGCGACATGTGGAGACAGAAAAGAGGTCAAAATTCCGGCACCAGAATAGAGTTCTAACAGGTTTTCAGATCCATCCAGGCTCAAAAAGTCGATAATGGTATCAATGACCATTTCCGACATGGGCGGACTTACGTGAAAGTGGCACCCGGCAGATATTCGAAAATCTTGCCCTTTGATCGTTTGAAATAGATAGTTATCGCCGATCAAGTTAACGGCAGTGCCATTTGGCAACAACATGGCAACTGATATCGGAAAGTCAGCTTCTAAGCTTGGCGGATCGATGCCGGCTATATCGATGATGGCCAGCAATGAATCACCCTTTCCAATTCGTAACCGCAGTTTCCATAGACCAGGAAGAATCAGGTCGAAATCCTGTATGAGCGCCAACAATCTTTCATGAATTATCAGACATGTTTCAATAGAAAAAACCTGGTTTAAGACTGGGGACCACATTCCAGGCTTATTGTCTTTTGTAGGACTAAAATCGATCTCGGCCGCGTATGCCCAAGGCGAAGGGTGGGCTAAAGTTTGTTTTACTGGGGCGTCTGAAACTCCCCCCAAGCGGTCAAGTTGTTCCCGGACCACTTCTTGCTTAAATTTGAGCTGCTCTGGATAGGAAATATGTTGAAAATGGCAACCACCGCATGTGCCAAAGTGTGGGCAGCGAGCTTCTGTGCGTTTTGGCGAGCCATCTAGTATCTCCACGATTCGTCCCCTGGCGAATCGCTTCTTTTCTTCT
>JBFFVR010000021.1:0-12002 GCA_041570685.1 Promineifilaceae bacterium (SeqCode) | reverse complement strand
GTCTGCCTGCAAAGTTATTGAGCGGTATTGACGGCCTGCGCGGAGTAAAATCCGGGCCACCACTAGATTGAGAATCGAAGCGATAACTGAAACTATCAGACCGAGGCCAATCTGTTCGAGTGGTTGTGGGTTGGTCAATCGAACAATAGCAGAGATTGCAATCGTTAAGGCGGCGATGAAGATGAGTGTTCCCTCAACACCGCTGGAGAAGTATTCGGCCTTACTATGACCATAAACATGTTCTTCATCTGGTGGTTGAGCAGCTACGGTCAATACGATCAGAGCAACTATGGCAGCCAGAAGATTAGCTGTTGACTCTATTGCGTCAGCCAATAATCCAACAGAATCGGTTAATAGAAAGGCTATGGACTTTAGAGCGATAGTTGCAACAGCTGCGGAGATTGACAGCCAAGCATATTTGGTAAGCTGCTTTCGTCCCTGGATCATTTTTTATTTTTATATCGTCGCCTGATATTTGGGATCAGATATTCATTAAAAGCCTGATCCGCATCATATTGAGGACCCCATCCCCAATCTTGCCGGGCAGCAGAGTCGTTCAACTCGGCTGGCCAAGTGTCTACGATTCCCTGGCGCTTTTCATCGGGTTTAAATAGAATTTGGGCATCAGGGAACGCCCTCTTAACGATCTCGCGGATCCTTCCGGCCGTCAAACTGAAACTGGTTACATTATAGACACGCCTTCTTAGGTCCCGTGAAGGTGCCTCAGCTAATTTCAGCAGTGCTGCAATCGCATCTGGCATAGCCATAAATGGAATTTTCGTGTCTTCCCGCACAAAACTTTCGTAGTGAATGCCTTTGGCGGCCGCGTGGATCATTTCTGGAGCATAGTCGCTGGTTCCACCACTCGGTAATGTAAAGGCACTTATTAAGCCGGGGAATCGCAAACTCCGAAAATCCACTCGTGTTGGCTTGTGTTGTTCTAGCTGATGGTAATGACTACTGTAATAGCTACCGAGCAGCTCACAGTACAGTTTGTTGCAGCCGTACATCGTGGTGGGATTGTTCCACTCATATTCTTTGACGCTATGATCCCTTTGTTTGATCGCCAGAGTTGGCAAGCCGTAGGCGGCAATTGAACTCGGAAATATAAAGCGCACAGGGCTATCTCGTCGTTCAGATTGTTCAGCGGCAAGTTGAACCAGATTCATTGTTCCATCGACATTTACTCGATGCGCCAATTCCGGAGTAAATTCTGCACGAGTTGATAACAAAGCTGCTAGATGATATATCACATCTATTTCGTATTCGCTTACCAATCGACCCAGAAGTTCCTTATCAAGGATATCGCCCTCAACATGAATCACTGCCTTCGCAATATCGCTTGGCAGTTTCTTAATATCCAATGTCAAAAGCGTATTGCTTCCATCTTTGCCCAACTCCGTTACAAGTGCTTGCCCTATTTCCCCCACAGCTCCTGTAATCAAGACTACTTTTTCCCTCATCGTCCCTCCATCCGTTTAGGACGTTCAATTGATTTACAGTAACAATTTTATATAACACATAAGTGTAATTATGGCTGCTAAACGGTAAATTTGACCATGATTCTACGGTCAGAGGCCGTTTTGACAAGGCCATTGACTGCGCCATCTTATCGTTGTTTTGCCTGGGCCAATTATTATGACATCTATTTAGGCCAGTGGTAAACTTCCCTTTATGATCCCCCAAAAGAAACTATTTCTTTTTTGGCTACCACTCTTTGCTAGTTGGCTGCTAATGACAGTGGAGGGACCTATTGTAAGCGCCGTGGTCAACCGTCTCCCAAACGAAGTCATCATGCTAGCATCCATGGGGATTGTCGTTAGCCTGTCGGTAACTATTGAAAGCCCAATAATAAATTTGCTGTCTACTTCTACCGCCCTTGCAATCGACCGACCTTCGTATTTGTTGATCAGAAGATTTACCGTTCATTGGATGATATTCCTAACGCTTGTGACGATCTTACTTGCGTTCACGCCATTATTCGAGCTCGTCGTGGTGCGATTGATGAACGTGCCAGCAGAAGTTGCTTATTGGGTACAGCAAGGTCTGAAGATAATGAGCCTATGGAGTGCTGCAATCGCTTGGCGCCGATTTCTTCAAGGCATTATGATACGATTTGATCAGACCAGAAAAGTTGCTTGGGGTACGGTTGTACGACTGGTTGGAACTGGTGGTACTGTTATTGTTCTAGGCGCTCTAAGTGATTGGCCGGGAGTGATTATTGGTTCTGCTGGTTTAATGGTGGGTGTTTTAGCGGAAGCAACATTCGCCACCTTGGCCGTTCGACCAATTCTAAATAAAGAGTTGGCTAAAGATACCCCAGCACGCCGAGAGACACCTCTTACCTACAATGAGCTATTTTGGTTTCATTTACCCTTGGCGGCGACTTCCTTGTTAGCTCTTCTAGTCCAGCCTTTGGTGGCTTTTAGCCTGACACGCTCTGCAAATCCAACCATATCCCTAGCCGCTTGGCCAGTTGTGTTTCAATTCACCCTTGTTGCACGATCGGCTGCTTTTGCTCTACCTGAGGTTGTCATTGCCTTGTATGACGGACGAAGGACGTTTTCATCGCTAAGACGCTTTTCCTTGACTCTGGTTGTTGCGGGGACAGCGTTCATGATGGTTGTCGTTCTGACGCCGCTGTTATCATTCTACTTATTATCGATTCAAGATCTTACGTTACCGGTTGCAGCAATAGCCCGCCTTGGTCTTGTTCTGTTCATTCCGTTTCCAGCCTTGGCCACCTTGATATCGTGGTTGCGTGGTCTTTTCATCAATCAGGGTGCAACGCGCGTGGTAAATATGGCCATGGCTGTAAACTTAATTGTCACCACCATCATACTGGTTCTAGGCATATTAAATAATTGGCCGGGAATTCCAGCTGCTGCTGTTGCCCTTTGTTTAGCGGCCACTATTGAGTTCTTAGTTCTATGGTGGCAAATCAAGGGCGTCTTGGATTTTCGTTTCAGCTTGTTTAATTATAGAAAACGAGTTTATCAAGGTTGAGTTGATTGAAGAATCTATTAGGCCAATTAACTTTTTTAGGGATAGAATTATGTTACAAATTAGACAATTATCTTTAGGTCCTCTACAGACAAACTGCTATTTGATTGGTTCAGAAAAAACACATTTAGCAGCAGTGATCGATCCTTCCTGGGACGGACGTTCGATCATCGAAATGGCAGAGCAAGACGGCTGGGAAATCAACCATATTCTGCTGACTCATACACATTTCGATCATGTTGGCGGACTACGTGAAGTTAAGGAGGCTACTCAGGCTCCCATTTATGTGCATCCCGAAGCCGAAGACTTATTGAGCAAAGCTAGCATGTCGGCAGCCTTTTTTGGTTTAAAGATGCCGTCACCTCCGCCTCCAGATGAGCATCTACAGGAAGGCATGAAAATATCTGTAGGCGATCTTGTCCTGGAAGTCATGTATACGCCAGGACATGCACCGGGACATGTCTCCTTTTATCTACCTGAATTCAATATCTTGTTCGACGGAGATGTTTTATTCAGAGGAGGTATCGGTCGGACCGACTTCGAGGGTGGGGATTACGATACCCTCTTGGATACGATAAAGAGTAAGTTTCTTACTCTAGCGGACGAAACACGAGTGTTTTCTGGTCACGGACCAGTAACGACTATTGGCGAAGAGCGGCTTCAAAATCCGTTCTTGCAAGACTTGCTTTCAACATAACGCCATTTTCGCCAAATCTCAAGAATCGATATTAGAACTGCTCAGCCTGGAACAGGTGTTACTGTTGGTGTTGCAGTTGCAGTTGCGGTCGGCGTCGGAACCGCCCCTTGCCAATAAAATAATGCATCGACGCTGTTTGTCCCACCAAAGGTATAGATAAAGGAGCCGTCATCACGTTCGCCGGTTACACTAACAATTCTGACTCGCCAGCGAAACAAATGGGTGCTCTCTTCATCTGGACGCCAGGTGAGTGGAATTCTTATCGCATTGTCACGTGTAAATGCTCTCATTGGATGACTGTCGACTAATGTAAGGTCGGTTAACTCGATCATGTACCATTCATCTGATTCAAGATCTTTGACTGCGGCCCATTGTAGATAAAATGGCTGGTCCGCTGGCTCAATTTCAGCTTCTTCAATTGGATATAATAAACTTGGACCTGCTGGTGGAGCTGTTTCAGATGGTGTTGGTGAAGGACCCGCCGTCGGAGGCAGCTGACCACCAACGATGATCTTGGGTATACAAATCAAGTCACCTGGCTGGAGAATAGTCTGATCAGTAAATCGATTTACTGCTGTTAACGCCTCCAGATCGACCCGCTCTCGATGGGCGATCCCTAAAAACGTATCACCCGATTTAATCTCATACATATTGCAGTCCGTTGGATCAGCAACAATGACACGACCACCCAAATCTATTTGGACTGGCTCTAAAGGCGGAGTCGCTGTTGGCCATGGAATTAACAAATTCTGAGAAACCTGGAGACCCGCGTTTGCCTCAATTCCATTTTCATTGGCGATACTATCCATTGAAACGGCATATCGCAGGCTTAGTGAAAACAAGGTTTCTCCACTAACTACTTGATGTAATCTTGGCGATCTAGGGGTTTCAGTTGGAAATGGAGTTGAAGTGTTCGAAGGCGAAACGCTTGGCTGTGGGGTTTCTGAAGGAAGTGGCGTCCGGGTCGGCGTTAGCAGGGCCCGAGTCGCTGGTTCTGTAGCCGTTGGCAGCAATGCTAAGGAAATTGAAGTTGGCGAACTCAATATGACAAAGGCAACAACTCCAATTAGCGCAACAAAAAAACCTAACAGCAATATGCCGAGTTTGGATCGTTTCTCAATTAGAACAGATTCAATTTCCTGCTGATTTTCGGCATTTGGACGAGAATCAATTACATCGTTTTGGTTTGTTGGCTCCTTATCTGCCCTATTGATTTCATTTACCTCATCATCATCATTTGTTTCCCCTTCAATTGGCATTGCTCCCTGATCATCCGGCTCAAACTGATCCGAGTGATCCTCGGCTGAGAAATCATCTCGAGATTCGGATCTATTGATGAGCGAATCTTCAAGTTCTTCACCACACATCAAACAGCGGCCTGAAGAAATCGTTAATACGCTGTCACAATTTGGACAGCGCAAGTCACCATCTGCTTCATCCGATTGCTCACTTGTTCGTTGCTCTTGATCTGCCATTGATTCGCTGTGGGATGGCTTATTCAGCCCTGGACGAGGGGAAACTCTAGGTTTGCTAACTGTTTTCAGTCATGATTGGCGCATTATATCAAAGAAAAAGACTCAAACAAGATCGGACTATTTAGGCACTTAGATAACATTCACCTCTGGCCCAACTTATTGCCATAACAGCCAAAGCCAGTATAATTCAGCCTGAAATCCCCGAAAGGGACAAATGCGAGGTTTAGATTTGTTTGAGGAAAATTCTGTAGGTTACACGGCTGAGAATCCAGAGCACCCAATGAGCTTTCTCCTAGCCGAAGATATGTCATTGGAGTTTCCGGAGTCAGGAGATGTCCGCGAAGGGCACGTAGTTAGTCATCGTAATAAAGAAATTTTAGTTGACATTGGCGCAAAATCTGAAGGTATTATTTCTGGATCTGAATTGGACAACATGGACGATGAAACCAGGGATGATTTAGCGGTTGGCAATGTGGTTTCCGTCTATGTAGTTTCTCCTGAAGATCAGGATGGAAATATCATCTTATCCTATGCAAAAGCAAAGGAAGAAGAGGATTGGGTATCTGCCCAAGAGCTCTTGGAGAGCCAAGAAGTCTATGAAGGTAAGATCGTAGGATGCAACCGCGGTGGGTTACTTATGATGGTTGGACAGGTTAGGGGATTTATTCCCGCCTCTCAATTATCGAAATCTCAGTTGACTTACGATCGCGAGCAAAATAATGAAGACCGACTACGCCAATTCGTAGGCGAACAGATAATGGCGAAGGTCATTGAAGTCGATCGGTCTCGCAATAGGCTGATCCTATCAGAGCGGGCCGCTTTGAAGGAAAAGCGAGCAGCTGAACGACAATCTCTGTTGAATGAATTGAATGAAGGCGATGTCAAAGAAGGCCGAATCGTAAACCTGGCCGATTTTGGCGCCTTTGTCGATATCGGCGGGATTGAGGGACTTGTTCACCTATCCGAATTAAGCTGGAAACGCGTTAATCATCCAGCGGATATCCTTGAAGTTGGCAAAGAGGTAGAGGTGTACGTCTTGAATGTAGACGAAGATCGCAGCCGCATTGCTCTTAGCCTAAAACGACTTGAGCCGGATCCTTGGACAATCGTTGATGAAAAGTATCAAGAAGGCGATCTAGTTGAAGCTACTATAACCAAGTTGGCTCGCTATGGATCCTTTGCCCGCTTGAACGATGACTATGCGCTTGAAGGCTTAATCCACATTTCAGAACTCTCTGAAGAACACGTTGAACAACCCCAAGACGTTGTTAAGCAAGGTCAGGTCGTCACGGTACGTATCATTCGGGTCGATCCTGAAAAAAGACAGCTAGGACTGAGCTTGAAACAGGTTGCGTCGAACAAATACGTGGAAACCGATTTGGCTATTGCTGGAGAAGTTGAACTAGAGTAATTTGTTATAATAGCTGCGGATCTGGGGTTATTGGGGCTAGCTCTTTACCGCATACGACTGAGGAATGATATAGTGAATTCCAAAAATTGGGAACGCTTTACACAGCGCGCTCGTCGTGTATTGAGCCTTGCCCAAGAAGAAGCTGAAAGATTAAATCATAGCTATATTGGTAGCGAGCACGTTTTGATAGGTTTGATTCGAGAAGAAGGTGGAGTTGCCGGCCGGGTTCTACGCGAACTTGGCCTCGAAGAGCGGCGTGTTCAGGCGATGGTTGAGCGCTTATCCGGCGTTGGAACTCGAACGCCTTTTACAAAGATCGAATTATCGCCCAGCACTAAAAGAATACTAGAGTTGGCGGTCGACGAAGCACGACGGCTGGGCCAGCATTATATTAGCACGGAGCACCTTCTACTAGGTCTTGTACGGCAAAATGAAGGCGTAGCTATGGATGTGCTTCGCAAGTTTGGCATAAGCGCAGAGCAGGTGCGTCGCCAAACGAGGCGAATGTTAAAAGAAAATCCGGTTTCTTCCAGCGAAGGGGGCCGTAAAGGTAGCAGCAAGCGGGAAAAAAGCAAAACACCACTTGTTGACCAGCTAGCTACTGATCTTACCGATCTTGCACAAGAGCGAAAGCTGGATCCAGTTATCGGCCGAAATACCGAGATTGAGCGGGTCATTCAGATTCTGGCTCGTCGGACAAAAAATAATCCTGCTCTCATAGGTGAACCAGGCGTTGGAAAAACTGCAATTGTTGAAGGATTAGCCCAACGAATTGTTGAAGGCAAAGTCCCCGAAGTTCTCTATAACAAGAGGGTTCTCCAGCTGGATGTGGGTAGTCTTGTGGCTGGAACAATGTATCGCGGCCAATTTGAAGAACGTCTTAAGCGAGTTATTGAAGAGCTAAAATCCAGCGACGCGATCTTGTTTATTGACGAAGTTCACATGCTGGTGGGAGCGGGATCGGCCGGTAGTGCGGTTGATGCGGCGAATATTCTCAAACCGGCATTGTCGCGCGGCGAGTTGCAAACTATTGGAGCTACAACACTTGACGAATATCGAAAACACATCGAAAGTGATGCTGCGTTAGAGCGACGGTTCCAGTCGGTTCGTGTTGAAGAACCTACCCCAGATGAGTCAATTCATATTCTGCGGGGAATCAAAACTGCCTATGAAAAACACCATAATTTAACAATTACAGACGAAGCGATCACCGCCGCTGTTAATTTATCGACGCGGTATGTAACCGATCGCTTTCTGCCTGATAAAGCCATCGATCTAATTGATGAGGGCTCATCACGGGTCCGCATGTATCGAGCCTCCCAACCTCCCGATATCCGCGATGCCTATGATACCTTACGCAACTTGCGTGATGAGAGGAATACTTTGGCAGAAGCTGGAGATCTTGAAGCTGTCGACCAAATTCGGCAGGAAGAGGACGAGGTACAGCGCCAATTAGACGAATTACGAGCCGGAACCCCAGAAGTACAAGATGAATTGCTTGTAACCGCCGAGGACATCGCAGAAGTATTATCGATGTGGACAGGTATTCCGGTCATTCAACTAACGGAAGAAGAGTCAGCCCGCTTATTGGAGATGGAAGACGAAATCCATAATCATATCGTTGGCCAAGATGAAGCCATTGAGGCAATTTCGAAAGCGGTGCGACGTGCCCGCGCTGGCATGAAAGATCCAAGACGCCCGATCGGTTCCTTCATTTTCTTGGGACCAACAGGTGTGGGTAAGACTGAATTAACTAAAGCCTTAGCCCGCTTTCTTTTCGGCAGTGAAGATGCTCTTGTTCAACTGGATATGTCAGAGTTTATGGAGCGACACAATGTCGCCAGGTTGATTGGTTCACCACCTGGATACGTTGGATACGAGGACGCGGGTCAACTGACAGAGGCCGTCCGGCGCCGTCCTTATTCTATTGTTGTTTTTGACGAGATAGAAAAAGCCCATCCAGAGGCTTTTAATATTCTGCTCCAGATAATGGAAGAAGGTCATCTTTCTGATGCGAAAGGCATAAAAGTCGATTTCCGCAACGCGATCGTTATCATGACATCCAATGTGGGGGCAGAAACGATAAAAAGTGGACCGAATCTAGGTTTTGCCTTTCAACGAGATGAGCACGTCGAGGAACAAGAAGCATATAGCGATATGCGTAAGAAGTTAACTGAGCAACTGAAACGTACCTTTAGACCTGAATTCATCAATCGCGTTGATAGCATAATCGTGTTCCGGCAACTTACACCTTCTGATATACGTCAGATCGTGGATATCATACTTGAAGAAGTAAATGATCGGCTTCATGAACATGAGTTGCATTTGCAAGCGAGCGATGGTGCCAAAGATTGGCTTGTAGAAAACGGCTACGATCGTGATTTTGGCGCCCGACCTCTGCGAAGGCTTATCCAGTCAACGGTAGAAGACCGGTTATCCGACGCTGTGCTATCTGGTAAATTTAACGATGGTGATGAAATTCTTGTTGATGTAGAAGACGATGAAATAGTTCTGCGCCATGTGGAAGAACAATCACCTGATGAGATAGAAGAAGAAGCACTTCCTGCTGCTTAGATTCCACAGGTTAATTTTCTTTTTAGGCCCGCTCCACAAAGAGCGGGCTTTTTTTATTGATTGTCTGGAATAACTAATACTTGTCCCTCTTCAATGTGGTCAAGATCGGTGATACCATTTGCCTGAGCAATTGCATCAATCGTCACATTGAAGCGGGTAGCGATTTCCCCTAGTGTGTCTCCACTTTGAACTATATAAGTTTGCTGGCCATCTGCGACCGGTGCATTCGGTGTTTTGAAGGGCCCATCAGTTTGCTCAATACTGCTGCTGACAGGGGGCGTCCAGGTGGGAGGAATACTCACTCGTGAACTAGGTCGAGGAGATTCATCCATCTCTCTCCCGTCCGGGGTGATTTGCGATTCATCCGGTCCTTGATTAAGTTTGATTTCTGGCACCAGTGTCGGGACTTCTTGCAGTAGAGAACAGCTGCCTGAAAATAAGGCAAATAGTATCAGAATCATGAGTTTTAATCTCAAATGCCACTTGTCCTAATTAGTACCAGTTGAATATCACAGTTGGCGACCATCACTTACTCGGTCGGCGCGATGTTTCTGCGACCTTTATTTGGAGAGATTCATTTCCTACCCGCGTGGTGGCAACTGCCAGACCAAGGAAAAACCAAAAAATGGTTATAGCATGATGAAAATCGATATTAAAAAGATAATGGTCAAATATACCCGCTACTAAACCACCTATTAAGGCAGAGTGTAGACCCAGCCAAATTGATCCGAGTTGAGAGGAATCGGAAAAGTTCTTTCGGTTAAAATACGCAAATCCGAAGGAATATCCTATCACCGCCATGAATGAGAGAAGGCCTAATATCCCCATTTGCTGGCCTATGGTTAGATAGACGTTTGCGACACCCAAATAGAGGTCGATGTCAGGTGAACCCGCAAATCCTACGCCAAAGAGCGGATATCTAGCAATTAAGGCCAAGGCATCGCGATACTCTCCGAATCGCATTTGGGTCGCCAGATCCTGTCCCTGGAATCCCTCTATAAATCGGGCAAGATAATCTTGCGAAACCGGCAACAATAAGAAGATGGCCATGCCGACCAGCATGAAGGGAATGAGCCGCCTGTAGCGAACCAAGGCAATAAACCCCAGACCCGCCGCTAAACCCAACATCGCTCCTCGTGAAAATGTCAGTAGCAGGGCGAGTATGATCAATCCAAAAGTAAGGTATAAAAGCCAACGAGGAAAGAGACGCTTCTCTGACAATAATTGTGGAGCTGCGAGAGAACCGATCATCAGGAGTAAACCTCCCAAAGCATTTGGATCGACCGATGTCCCGATGGCTCGTTCCGATAGCTCTGGGTTCTCTTCGATGTATCGAATTACAAATCCCCCAGGATATCCGATGCGCTGCAGGTAATTCAGGAGATCATTCGCCGTGAAGTCAGGCAGCAACCAAAGTGAAATACTAATAAGTGCCGCTGCAGCACCAGATAATATGATGATCTGGACGATTCGTTCTAGTCTTTCTGGAGTTGAAAAATAATCAATAACAACTAATACAAATCCAATGCTTAGAAGCAGCTCAAAGAAATGTCGCAACAAATTAGGCGTCAGAGGCCCATTTCCCATACCAAAAATAAATGCGAAAATTGCCACAATAATAAAGAGAATGAGGGGAACAGTGATTGGTGCAGTGATGACAGTCGCATGGCGTCCAGTTACTATCCTTAAAGACCAAATACCTACTGTCGCTGCTAATGCCAGATCGAGCAGAGTTGGGGTAACACCGATGTCAATGGGTATCGTCGCAAACGGAAGTAAACAAACAATGCCAATAATTGCCCAGAAGCCAAGTTCAAGATCCCGTAATATCACTAACGTTGCTGCCAAGGCAAGCAGTAGGCCTCCAGCAGCTATCGGACCGCCCAGCGCCAATATTAGTCCACCAACAACGGCCGATACACCCAGGATCAGACCTAAAATTAGGGCAAAAATCGAGATATTTTGTAGGCTACTCTTGTTTCGTTGGAAAATCATCGATAGCTCATGGACAATATCAATATTCCGCGGTCCATTAGCAATGGTAACCGATTAGAGCTCACCAATCCGAACGGAGGTCAACGAAACAAAATCGTCGGCCAATCGTCCATCAATAACATGTTGCAATCTTTCAAATCCTCCTTCAACAGGCCTCGTATAGGCACCGACAATAATTGGATATACGCCGGAAGGGGCGTCTTGCGCTACTGTCATTTGAATCGTTACAATCTGCAAGTCCCCTTCTTCCCAATTGCTTGTTTGGGTTTGGATGTCTTGACTTGCCCATCTGGTTGTATCACTATCAAGTAGCTGGGCAAAAAAAGTATAGTCCTCCTCAGGCCTATCGTAGGCCCTCCAATAAAGATTTAGATTGATCTCCTCGCCTGGCTCAATGTATCGATTATCGAGATCATAGCCAACCAATTCCAGTTCATTTTCGAAATTTATCGTCACTGGATTCGGCACGGACCCCGGGATTGCTTGCAAATCCATCTGAGTTAGTTCGACCGAGTCAATTCCTTCTTCGCTTTTCAATCTGCGACCTGTCGAAAAGTCATACAGCCCTACATTTAGAGACAAATCTGACGGCGCCACCGCAGTTTCCGGCAATCTAATAGCATAGCGATTGAGGATCGTTTCTCCCGGCTGCATTAGGCTGGTTGCTCGTAAGCCCTGGCCCGGGTACATATCCCGCTGCGCAATCGGTGCTTGCAAAACCGGATCATTAAGATGAACAAAAACACTCCAATCTTGCTTCATATCCGTTAGGGATTCCCATAACAACCAAACGTTCACGAGTTCGCCCGGCTGAACGCTTTCAACATCGACCCCGTAGGCATTCAAT
>JBFFVR010000020.1:0-12083 GCA_041570685.1 Promineifilaceae bacterium (SeqCode) | reverse complement strand
GTGATAGCACGAAACTTAGGCGGATAATTAGCCGTATTGCCGTGGCAAAATCAGAAGACTCTCGTCTAGATTCATTGGATCCGGAAAACTTGATGGCCGGTGTTGATGAAGATGATCCTCGTTCCCTCGGCCGTTTCATGCGCAAAATGAGTAGTGAAATGGGAGAGGACATGGGCGATGAGTTTAATGAAGTAGTTGACCGACTAGAGAGTGGGGAGTCGCCTGAATCGATTGAGGAAACAATGCCCGATTTAGGAGAGGGAAGCGGATCAATCTAGCTCTAGCCTTTTTAATACGACTTCGCGAATGGTTATTTGTATCAAATCCAAGGAACGATTTGCGTCGATAACTACCCACCGGCCAGGATCCTCACGAGCCAGTTGCAAGTAACCTTCCCTCACTCTTCTGTAGAATTCCAGGGTCTGTAAATCCATCCGATTCATCTCGTCGCCACCAGCAGTGCGCCTCGTTAATCCTTTTTGCACATCGACATCAAGAAACAATGTCAGGTCAGGCTTTAATCCACTAGTGGCAAATTGGGTTATCTTGAGTAGTGTGTCCAAATCTAGACTACGACCATAACCCTGATAGGCGAGAGTACTATCGGCATAGCGATCGCTTAGAACAATGTGATTGGCTGACAATGCAGGCATGATTATCTGTTCTACAAGTTGGGAACGAGACGCCGAATATAATAATACTTCTGCGGCCGGAGTCATCTCCCGATTGGATACGTCGTGCAAGCAATTGCGAACTTGCTCGCCGATCCGTGTTCCCCCCGGCTCACGTGTAGTCGTGATTTGAAATCCACGCTGACTTAGAAACTCTGATAGAAGTTGTATTTGGGTAGACTTCCCACTTCCTTCTGATCCTTCGAAGGTAATGAACATCGAATACCTTTAAATATGCAACAACCGCCCGGACTTTCTAAGAGCCTTAGTTTCGAGATGTACGGTAGATACGAACATGTCGATTTCGGCCGGATCCATAACTATGAGAAACCAGATCGGCCTGGCGGGCTAACTGATGTTGATATCGCCGGACGGCACTACTCACGGGTGGTAAATCTACGCTAGGTTGTCCAGACTTAACCATATTTATTGCTCGCTCCGTTTCAGCAATAGCCTCTTCAAAGGGATCGATCGGTGAAATATCAATCCCGGCAGCTTCTGCTAAGAAATTTTCAATTTGCGTCTGGGTATTTGCTCGCAGAACAAAAACTGGGATCCGTTGATTCTGAGCTTCTACAATAACTTTACGTTGCCTTCTGAAGTGGTTCTTCAGCGTAACAAAAACTTCAGCATCAGGGATCTGTTCTACAATCTCAATGGATACGCCAATATTCTGACCCGCTTGCTTCAATCTATTTCGAGCCACTCCATAGGGAAAAACCTTTAACGTACGTTTTGGTTTTCTAGATCCCTCTCGAGTGAGATCCAAATTTTCCTTTTTAGCCGTGCTATGATTCCGATAGTTGTTTTTTTCGGCCCCTCCGGCCCTTCCATCACGCTGGCCCCGAACGCCACGTTTTCTTGAAAATTCGGCCGACGGTACCTTCCAGGCTTCCTCTTGCTCTACAACAACTTCCCCTTGTTCATCTCGGTATCGAAGTTCAATGCCGAGCGGCTGTCCGCGTAACATCGAATCAACAGCGGCCGCGACATCTCGATGGATTGCGAGACGCTGACGATCTTGGATTTCGATAACGATATCAAAGGTTGGCGGGGCACGTCGTTCTAAAACAGTCTTTTGTGTCCCTCGCCGTCGCGCTTCCTCGTCCGACAAAGTAACGCTTTCTATCCCACCAACCAAATCTGACAAGGTTGGATTGAGCAGCAAGTTTTCGATGGTATTTCCATGGGCGGTGCCTATTAACTGTACGCCCCTTTCGTTGATTGTTCGAGCTGCGACCGCCTCGCGTTCGCGACCAATTTCATCGATAATGATCACTTCGGGATTATGGTTTTCAACTGCTTCGATCATCACTTCATGCTGATAGGCCGGTTTCGGAACTTGCATCCGTCTGGCACGTCCAACGGCTGGATGGGGAATGTCGCCATCCCCACCTATCTCGTTCGAGGTATCTACGATGATTACTCGTTTCCTTTCAGATAGTACGCGGGCCATTTCCCTCAGCATAGTTGTCTTACCCACGCCCGGACGTCCAAGCAGAAGTATGCTATCTCCGTCATCCAAATAATCAGATACGATATCAATAGTGCCATAGACAGCCCGGCCTACTCGACATGTTAAACCCACAACTTCACCACGGCGATTTCGGATCGCGGCCAAGCGATGAAGTGTTCTGGTTATCCCGGCTCGGTTATCATCATCAAAATCACCGATCTTATTAACAATCGCTTCAATTTCCGATCTACTCACTTCAGTTTCACGAAGCGTTCTCTCACCCCACACATAACGGGCAGCCGGCAGTCGACCTAAATCCAACACGACCTCGAGCAGTTCATCTTCCTGGCCAATGGCTTCAACTTCAGTCCACACATCTTGAGGCAAGATTCCAAGAAGCATGCGGAGATCTTCATGTAATTGTTTTTCGTTTTCGTTCATCTAGGAGCTTTTCGAATTCAGATGTCTTTTTGGCCGTTACGTACGGCAAGCTTATGAATAATTGGAGATGAACCCCCTGCTACGGCTTGGGTTTCCAATACCGGATGCTTTACGGGAGCATGCTTTTCTGCACGTAAGGCCATGTGTTTTACTAGCACTGCTTGGCTGCCCCAATAGCGAAATCCCGCCTCTTCCAAGGGGGCTTGCAACCAGCTCTGATATCTGCGGACACAACAATATATCGGATGCTCAGACGTTGGTGATTTTAACCCCAAAGCCTCACTGATAATAATTCTTGGTTTAGTATGAGCGTTTGGATGAATCAGTAGTCTCATCCAGCTTGCCACCGGACCGGACAAAATGTGGACGAAAGCCGATAACTCGCCGTCTTCTCGTAACACCCAATCCTCGCCTGAAAACAAAGGAGGAGCTGGCTCTACTGACTGAATTAGTCCCGGCACAATATTGGAATATAGTACACTGATATCCCAATCATCTACCGTCTGGCGGGACCGTAGGAGATTGTCTGAATTTGATTCAGGCGATTGATCGCAGATCCAGATATCCTGCCTCGTATAAATTGCATATCCTGCCCGACGCAACAACGATAATTCTGATCCATTTTCATCAGCCTCAGCAACAAGATTGTGCACACCTCGACGTCCAGCTTCCCTCGCTAAATCAGCCAGCAGAGAAAGCCAGATATCTTCGTCAACCTCATTTATATGACCCTCAGATGTTCGCTCACCTTGTGCACCGATGCACGAAAGATGGGCGGTTGTATTGCTCGGATCCAAATTAAGTTGCGCAAAACCTACTGCCTCGCGATCGTCGGATTTCCAAACATAGGTGGTGAAACTCCCACCACCAAACATATGGATCATGGCTTGTCTTGTTGGGTGTGAAATCCTTGTTAAAGCCGCCTGAGTTTGCAGGATGACTCCCTGTTCACCAAGCCTATGAACAAGTCCAACATCACGTAAATGAAAAGAACGAATCATTGAATAGAGTTTAGCAAGGCCCTATCTGCAAAGCAAGATCTTTCATGATAAAACCCTCTGTCGAGAACATGAATTGGATATAATGAATCTTGTGATTGCAGGCATCAGTTGCGCTGTTTGAAAATGCTTTGCTCTTATTGTGAATCTCGCCCTAACTAACGATCAAGAGGAAAGATGTACTTTAAATCAGGAAATTGACTGCTTTATGTCAATAAATAATGACGACCTTTCTATTTTTGATTTGATTTCAATGTGTTATATTATCGCCATATCGATAAAATAAACCCTAGGCGGTTCTTTAATTTTCAGGCATGTTTCAATATCAACACCAAGTTACCAGTTTTGATTAGCAACCTGATTGCTGCAATTTCCGTTCCCGTTCCCTGAATCAATCGCTGCCAGTTAGGCCATCCTCAAATGTACTGAACGGTGAAACGTTACAAGTTGTGGGCTAATGCAAGAGTATTTTTCCATCCACATATACTGACGACATTGTTCTAGCAAGGAAGCCTTGGTGAAGTTGATTCCTAAGGAAAGGGTTTTTGATTAATACCCCGGCGTTCTGGAGAGCTCAATATGCAAGCAGACTCAAGCCTAAAGATGACAATACGAGAAGCGATTCGATACAAGGGCTTATGGGGGCATTGGAGTTGGATTGCCCACCGAACTTCGGGAGTCGCAGTTCTTTTGTTTCTGATTATCCATGTTTGGGATACTGCAAATGCCACTTTCTGGCCCGAGGCCTATGATTACACTGTAGAAATATTCAAATGGCTTCCTTTTAGTTTAGGGGAAATCGGGTTGATGGCAGCCGTACTCTACCATGCCTTTAACGGTATCAGGATAACACTGCTTGACTTCAAGCCATCCTGGTGGAAGTATCAACGGCAGAGCGCATTGGCAGTCTGGGTCTTATTTTTTCTTATATTTACGCCTATCGCGATTTTCATGTTAAGCCGAACAATCGGACACTGCAGTGATTTGGCAGCCATCGGTGAAAGCTGCCTCACTTTTCCAACACCATAAACGCATAACTTGATTCACCAGTTGTTCAACCAAGGGAGAATCGATAATGACTACGACTCGCCACATTCAGCCCAGAGGCAATTTTGAGCGCTATGCCTTTCTGTTCATGCGATTATCGGGCGTTCTGCTTCTTTTATTGGCGGTTGGCCACATGCTACTACAACATGTATTTCGAGACGTTCATGACTTGACACTGCAGACCGTGCAGGAGATTTGGCGCTCCTGGGGCTGGCGAGCCTATGATCTACTTTTACTTGTTTTTGCGATAACCCACGGCTTCAACGGCGTACGCCAGATTCTTGAAGATTACATCCATAAGCCAAGAACGGTGAAGATCGTTAATCGGCTGTTATTGATTGCAGTCATTCTAACCATAATATGGTCAGCCATAGCCATCTTTTCTTTTAATCCTGAGGCCGTGATGATCAGTGTCAGGTAATAATCCTGATCTTTATTCATACCGACCACTGGGAAGAAACGAATTTACAGAATACAGATTTCAGACGCAGGAATAATCTCAATGGCCCAAAAAGTCCATTCTCACTCTTTTGACGCAGTCATCGTCGGTGCTGGAGGCGCAGGTTTAATGGCCGCCCTTTATGCCAGCAGATCTGTGAAAGTAGCTGTTATTTCTAAGCTATATCCGACTCGTTCCCATACTGGAGCTGCCCAGGGTGGTATTGGAGCTGCCCTAGGTAACTTAGAGGAAGATCACTGGCAGTGGCATGCCTACGACACGATAAAAGGTTCAGACTATTTAGCTGACCAAGATGCAGTCGATGTATTGTGCAAAGAAGCGATCGATACTGTGATTGAATTGGAACACATGGGACTGCCATTCGATAGGACACCAGAAGGAAAGATATCGCAGCGCCGTTTTGGCGGTCATACGAACAACGAAACCGGCAAACCCGTTTACCGTGCCTGTCATGCGGCCGATAGAACTGGTCATATGATATTACAAACACTATACCAACAATGTATCAAAAACGAAGTCAACTTTTTTGACGAATATCACGTGGTAGATCTTATCAAAGTAGAAGACACGGTTCGAGGAGTGGTGGCGTTATCGTTTGCAACCGGAGATCTCCATATCTTTCATAGCAAAGCCGTACTTTTTGCTACTGGAGGTTGGGGCCGCTGCTGGGATGTCACTTCCAATGCGCATTCGTTGACCGGCGATGGGGCAGCGATTTGCTTGAGACGTGGAATCCCGTTAGAGGATATGGAATTTTTTCAGTTTCACCCGACAGGTATTTTTCGTCTTGGCATACTTATCACTGAAGGTGTACGCGGCGAAGGGGGTGTACTGATAAACGATGAAGGTGAAAGGTTCATGGCCCGATACGCACCAACGATAAAAGATCTAGCTAGTCGCGACGTCGTTAGCCGGGCTATATATTTAGAAACACAAGCCGGTCGCGGAATCAATGGTAGCGACTATGTCCATCTTGACGTACGCCCTGAAACTGTGAACCGATATTATGAAGAAGCCGGGGAAGATAAGCGGATTGATGAGGCATATATAGAAGAAAAGTTGCCGGATATCGCTGACTTTGCTCGAACTTATCTTGGCGTAGACCCTGTAAAGGAACCGATGCCTGTTCAACCCACTGCCCACTACGCCATGGGCGGCATTCCGACAGATATCGACGGACGCGTATTGTTAAATTCAGAGAACCATATTTTGCCAGGATTATACGCAGCCGGTGAAGTAGCCTGCGTTTCAGTACACGGAGCGAATCGATTAGGAACAAATTCGCTAGTCGATCTAATTGTTTTTGGACGCCGGGCAGGTAATCATATGGCAGAATTTTGTCAGGAGAGTTTGTTGTTGCCCCTTCCTGATGATTCAACGGCAGAAATTATGGCTGAGTTTAGTCGGATTCGCGATAGCTCCGGTGGTGTCAGCCCTTACGTACTACGTTCCGCAATGCAGAAAGCGATGACAACCCAAGTCGGCTTATTTCGAACCCAAGAAACATTGACTACTGGCTTGGCGGATATTAAAGACCTTCGCAGCCAATTTGAAAGTATCGAAATCGACGACAAGGGTCAACAATTTAATACAGACTTACTAGAAGCCTGGGAACTTGGTTGCTTATTAGAGTTAGCCGAAGTCACTACGTTATCTGCCCTGACTCGAAATGAGAGCAGGGGCGCCCATGCACGAGACGATTTTCCAGAACGTAATGATGATGAGTGGTTACGTCATACTCTGTGTTATAAAGAGGGCGAGGGGTATCGTCTTGACTACAAACCAGTGACTATAGACCGGTATGAACCCAAGCCAAGGGTTTACTAGGAAATTCAATATAAGCAAATATCTTAACTAGTAACTATTAATCGCAACCACAAATTATTGAGTATTCAACTCTCCTGAGGAGTATTTAATGCTAGTTGAATTACGTATCCGGCGGTTTAACCCGGAAAAAGATAAAAAGCCATGGTGGGGCGAGTATACTTTAACCGATGTTGACCCCAGAGATTCAGTGCTTGACGTGCTGCATCAGGTAAAGTGGACGGTAGATGGCACACTGACCCTTCGTCGTTCGTGCGCACATGGCGTATGCGGATCAGATGCCATGCGGATAAATGGCGTCAATGGATTAGCCTGTAAGATTTTGGTAGGCCGATTGGCCAAACAAGAAGGCGCCCCGGCAAAAATACAAGTTGAACCGATTTTAGGTCTAAAGGTCTTAAAAGACTTAATCGTAGACATGGAGCCATTCTTCGAGCACTATCGTTCAGTACAACCCTACTTTATCAGCAACAGCCCGATACCAGAGAATGGAAGAGAGAGGCTACAATCACAGGCGGACAGAGTTAAGTTTGACGATACAACAAAATGCATTCTGTGCGCTGCCTGTACAACGTCATGCCCCAGTTATTGGGCGAATGACCGTTATGTTGGCCCTGCAGCTATCGTCCAAGCCCATCGCTTTATTTTTGATAGTCGAGATGACGCTTATGAAGAACGCCTGAATATTTTAGGCGATCAATTTGGGGTCTGGCGGTGTCGAACAATATTTAACTGCACAAATGCTTGCCCTCGGGAAATTGAGGTAACACAGGCAATTGCGGAAGTAAAAATGGCTTTGACAACAGGTAATGTCTAGAGAGATTTGGCAAGGAACTGATGAACCTAGCACGTTCCCGAAAGATTTAGATCTTTCCGAATACGGGACGAATCTAGGCTGATTCTCCGTGCCAGGGCTCAAAATTTTCCAATATCGAGCCTCCGATAAATTCTCTCAAAATCGAGTCGCTGGGAATTACTTCGCTGCCAATCGGGTCAAACCATTGTAGAAAAGCCATCAGTCGGTTTGCTTCAATCCGTTCTGGTGTACCAGGTTCAACTTGAAGAAGCAAGGGTTGAGCCAAAGGTTTTAGAACGGAAAGCTCATATACCAACGCAGAGTTAAAAAATACATCCGCATTGTTTTGATTGGGAAAAATGTAGTTCTTCTCTCCCCTCCTGACACTAGGCCAACGAGCTAATGTCTCTGCGGCCGAGTATCCACGCCTAGATGCATCGCGCACTATACGACGTAACATTCTAGTATCGGTTGTTGGTACCCGATTATGCTTATCGAGATTAAGTTGAGTAAACGCAGAAACAAATACTCGGTAGGTGGCGGAGTCTGGTAAACCAGCTACTAATCGGGGGTTTAGGCCGTGAATCCCTTCAATCAAAAGAACCTGATCGACTGCCAACGTCAAACTTGGTCCGATTTCTCTAGTCCCAGTTTGAAAGTTAAATTTAGGTTGCTGAATTGTCTGACCTTGAAACAAGTCGAGAAGGTGTCGACTGAAAAGGGGGACATCAATCGCTTCTATAGCCTCAAAATCATATTCGCCGTTTTCATCAATTGGTGTGTCTTCACGATTTACGAAGTAATTATCCATATTGATAGCAACTGGCTGAATCCCAAGAGCCAAAAGCTGGATGGATAATCGTTTACTGAATGTAGTCTTACCCGCAGAACTTGGACCTGATATTAGAACAACCCGAAGCTCAGGCCGTCTTTCAGCAACTTCGGCCGCGATTGATGCTAACTGTCTGTTGTGAAGCGCTTCGGCAACTAGGATGGCTTCCTGAGTACGCCCTTGGAAGATAACCTCATTCCAAGCGGCAACACTGGGTACGCCAATTAAACTCAACCAGTCATTATATTCCCGGAAAACCCTGGCAAGACGCGGTTCGTCTTCATAGGGTTGTAACTTCTCTTTATCGTGGCGCCTCGGAAACTGGAGAATGAATCCGTCACCATAGTGCCGGAGGTCAAAAAGGTTAAGGTAGCCTGTGCTGGGAACCATGAATCCATGAAAATAATCCTTGACACCATTGAGTTCGTATAAGGTTAGGTATGCTTTCCGTCTCTTTGCAAACAATTCTGCCTTTTCATGATCGCCACTATCCCTAAATAAATCCAAAGCATCTTCTAGCGGGACTTTAACCCGCTTGATGGGGAGATCAGCATCAACCAGTTCCCGCATTCTAGAATGCAGAGCGGCTAACTCATCATCACTTAATGGTCGACCACCATTTTTTTCACAATAGTAGCCACCGAATGGCATCGAATGTTGTACAGTAATGACCTCCCCTGGAAACACTTCATCCGCGGCAGCTATCATCAGAAAACTCAATGATCGCCGGTATATACGCGAGCCATCAGAATCGGCTGTAGTCACCGGAATTATGCTGGCATCTTTGCTTAGTCGCAATGCCAGTTCTCTCAGCTGTCCATTAACTAAGGCAGCGACAATGTAATGGCTATCTTTTGGATTAGCTGCCCTTAAAAATGACTCTACAGTTGAGTTTATTGGCCCATTAAATGCTTTCCCATCAGGAAAAACAACCTGTATATTTTGTCTTATATCGGATTCAGTAATTGGCATAAATTCTCATAGGCTACTGGCAAAGCCTTATTTTTGACATTTCACAAGATCATATTTACGAGCAAACTCAATATACATGAGAAGCGCGATTAGAAGTTTCTGACTCGATCGCTTTGGATGTTTAATCTTATACTATCTGTGCCAGGATGGACAAGAGGAAGGGGCATACCAGCGCGTGGCCAACTGACCTCGCAGTCTGCTCAGACTTGGCAAACAAGCCTTGATAACCTGTGGGTTACTTTCATTGATCTTATGATCAGACATGCCAAGGCGAGCCAGGAGCTGCCTATCAACTGTTCCGGAATTATGAGATGAGTTATCCAAAGGAACCACGACGGCAAGTGGAACAGCAAATCCTTTGACAATGAGTGCCTGTCCATTCTCGTCAAAATTTTGATACACAATATGTTCGCCATACGTCCGCAGTCCGGATATTGGTTCGTCACTCAGGATAAGCCTCTCGACAGGTAAGTGTCCATACCTAATTTCTGTCGCTACTGTCCATCGTGTGGCTATTTCAGGCGAGATGTTGGAGCGAGCCGCCACCGCCCGTCCATATTCGTTAAGGACACGGCGTGCATAGGCCATCGGAACGCGACTACCTGCTTGATCCCAACCACCGCTATAGGCGGCTAAAGCTGCCCCGATATCACCGCCTGATTGACGAATGATTGCCGTCAATATTGCGACACCCCAACTCATGTTGATATCTGGATCCCTCAGAGTTTCTGGTGATGGTCGCCACTCTAGACCAGGTCCGGACGGCATAACTCCCATCAAACCAACAGCACCCACCCTACTAACAACATTCTGATCGACATTAGACTCGGCATTCATGACCGCGGCAATAAAATCAGGATCAAGGCCACTTGCGTCAGCTTCTTTTGCGATTAGTTCAGACCACTGTCTGATGCGGACACCCCAAACAGGGGATAAAACTTCGGTGGCCTCGTTGGCATCAGATAAATTTGAATTACCGTCTGCGAAAATCGTGGAATCAGTCCCCGTATATAAACTCGTTGGTAGTAATGTCGCTAGCAATACCCCTGCTAAGACAACGGTGACCTTACGCATATAAGATGTTCACTCCTAATTTATTTAGCCTACCCTTTTCAAAGAAAATCTATTGTCCCTTCCCGAATGATATGATTTGTCAAAGACAACAAAGCAGGGCGAAAGGACAAAATGAAAATCTATTTGACCCCTCCCCCGCTCTGGGTAGGGCCGATCTCTGTCAGCCACAATCGACTGACCCAGGTCCAAAAACTCGCTATCGATGGTAAGCTTCCTTTAGGGACCCCAATCTCGGCTTTCGCTTCGCATTCTAGCAAACGGAGCAAACCATGTCAACATTTTATGTCAAATATGCATTATGTAAACTTATCAGAGTGTAATAATTTCTTGGTAATTCCTCCTTATTTAGGACCGAGGGATCCGGATATTGCTTTCTCAAAAACAGCTATATCATTTCCTGAAACTTTCCACCAATCGGCATTAATTTGAGGGAGAGGGTATGGCAAGTTATGAGGCGGAGAAATTCTTCCAATAGGGCCATTGGTTTCGTCCTGTATTAGCACTAATTCAACCAATGACATTGATGCGAGTGACTCTTCTGATCTCCTCTTCGCAAAACAACGATACGCAGCTGTCAAGTCGATTTCCCGAAGGAAACGCTGGACACGATCACCATTAGATCGGTAACCAAATATTTCGGCCCGAGGAAATTGTTGGCCATTTTCTTTTATCCATTGATATACGGCAAATGACTTTATCTCACGGCCCCAGTCATCCAGTAGCGACTCCGGCAGAATAAGTTCTTCCGATTCTCTCTCAACAAATGCAAAGCTTACCCAAATCGGGGAAGCTTCAGCCTCCAAAAGAATTGCGTGCTTGTCAGCGATCATCACTAATCTAGCCCGCAATTTTGATAGAATTTCACTCACTGGCTGTTTATTGACTAACCTAGTGGAAAAGCAATCCAACTAGATCAACTACGCTGGTCAGAATAATTTCTCTGGTCTACGGACATGAACGGAGAAAAACTATCTTTACCCAGGATTCGTATTTTTTGGTGGCTCCGCGGCTAATATTTCCTTAGAAACGACATCGGCAAATTGAACGAAGTTTTCTCTAAACATATCTGCCAGTTTTTCAGCTTGACGATCGTAAGCATCTCCGTTTGACCACGTATCTCGAGGTCTCAATACCTCATTAGGGATTCCTTCGATTTGAGTCGGCACGTGCAATCCAAAGAATGGATCCTCATAGGTAACTACATCATCCAGGTCACCAGAAAGGGCTGCAGAAACCATCTGCCTCGTATGAGCCAGTTTCATCCGTTGCCCGGTCCCGAAAGGACCTCCTGTCCAACCTGTATTTATTAGCCAGACGGTGCTGCCATGCTGGTCAATTTTTTCGCCCAGTAATTTGGCATAACGAGTTGGGTGAAGCGGCATAAAAGGTGCGCCAAAGCAGGCGCTAAAGGTCGCCTGAGGATCTTTAACCCCACGCTCTGTGCCAGCTACTTTGGCGGTGTAACCGCTGAGGAAATGGTACAGTGCTTGTTCTTTCGTTAAGCGGGCAATT
>JBFFVR010000019.1:0-12294 GCA_041570685.1 Promineifilaceae bacterium (SeqCode) | reverse complement strand
GTTTATTAATAACATAATGTTGCAATCTGATTAACAGATGCTTCTTGCTATTTGGCGTTATATCAAACTCAGGGCAATTTCAGGAACGCTCCGATTACTTTTTTTCAATCCGTCAGCAATGAAGTAATTGAATTTTTATTATACCCCCATGAAAGGCATTGTAAACCATAAATACTTCATTGCCCGGCTCTAAAATCAACCTCTATAAAGAGACGAGCGAAAAGAATTGAACTTTATATTGACGAGGTAAAATTGGGGGAGCTAGGCGGTAGTCGACACGGGTTCAGGGGCTGTGTTATTGTAACTAGCACCATCAAAATCCAGTCTGACAGCCGCCTTGACATTTATGACGCAACGCGTTATAATTTCGAAAATAACGCACTGCGTTATAAAAATCAGATAACGAGATTAATTGAACTACATGGAGGTTTCAAATATGACTGAAGAAGTTATGGAAGTCGAAGTTACCGAGGATATCATTGACGAAGGCCCTAATCCGATGCTTGAAATGGCTCGCAAGGTATTGTTGGCCAGCATTGGCGCTTTTGCCCTAACCCAGGAAGAAGTCGAAAAATTTGTTCACAAGCTCATCGAACGAGGCGAAATCGCTGAGAAAGATGGCCGCAAGCTAATCAATGACCTCAGGGAAAAGCGTCGAAGAAAATCAGAGGAAAGTCAAAGCGAAGTTGAAGAAGAACTGGAACATCGTATGGAAGGTGTTCTTGCCCGAATGAACATCGCCAGCAAATCTGATATTGATTCGCTGAACCGAAAATTGACCGCCCTTAATGAAAAACTGGACGAACTAAACAAATAAGAGATTTAATTACTGAGACAGCCACGAAGACTATTTCGTGGCTGTCTCATTTTTTCTATATTTCCAATTCTTGCTGTAACCTCAGCGACCATTTGACACCGCTTCAAACAGAGGCTTATAATCTTCTTGAACCAAGTGCCTCTGATCTATTGTCGCACAGGAAACAGCAATGAACGTCATCAAACGTTACCCCAACCGCAAGCTATACAATACAAGCTCAAAAACCTACGTAACGCTTGAAGGCGTTGCTCAAATTATTCGAGATGGTGAAGAGGTTCAAATCTTAGATCACGCAACAGGCGAAGATTTAACAACCATTACCTTAACCCAAATCATATTTGAGCAAGAAAAGAAACAAGGTGGTTTCCTTCCCCGTTCGGTTTTGACCGGACTGGTTCAATCAGGAGGGGACACCTTGGGCACCCTGCGACGCTCACTGGCCTCTCCGCTCAATTTGAAAGTCCATGTAGATTTAGAGATCCAGCGGAGAATTGATTCGCTCGTTGAAATGGGTGAAATTAGTCCTGATGAAGGTCGCCTATGGCTGGAAAAAATGGTATCTGCAGGCCCTCAACCTCCTGAATCTTCCCTTCCTAGTGAGCAGGACCTCGAGGAGATGTTGGTGAACAAAGGCATACCAACCAAGAGCGATCTTGATCAATTAAACCAGCGCCTGGATGAGTTATTCACTAAGCTCGATGAAGTTGATCTAGACTCAACATCAAACGAAAGCTCTCAGGAAGCAATTTGAAGTTGCCATTCAATATTGCAGCACCGTGGGCCGGTGCTTGATAGCAGCAATAAGAGCTGGGACAATTAGGAAAGAATTGGGAGCAGTTATAACCAACTCGACCAAATTGTTATTGCGCCTCCAGAATATCAACAATTCTTAGCTACAATCATTTTAAGCATAAAGCCAGGAGATAAACAGCATGAAAGTAGATGGTTCGTATGCGTTTAATGCACCGCGTGACTTCGTATGGTCAACAATGCTTGATCCTGAAGTGCTCGCCAGAACACTGCCAGGTGTGCAGGAATTAGAACTGGTCGGAGAAAATCAATATAAAGCCCAGATGAAAATCAAAATAGGCCCAGTACAAGGCTCTTTTCGAGGAGAAGTCAATTTATCAGACTTGCGCGAACCTGAGTATTGTCGCATTGAAGTTGATGGGAAGGGAGCACCTGGCTTTGTGAAAGGTGAAGGTGAACTACGATTAGAGGCAAATGGGGATGCTACAACTCTGATTTACAACGGAGATGCCCGCGTCGGTGGCCGCTTGGCTAGTGTCGGACAACGACTAATGGAAAGCTCTACCCAAGCGCTTATTGGTCAAAGTCTCGAATCGTTAGATGCTCAAATAGAAGCAGCCTTGAAAGGTGAAGACGCGGCGGAGGCCGTTCCATCACCTCCTACTGAACTTCAATTTGCAGCGGGGGTCACTAAGAGAATGGTAACAGATATAGTGCCGCCAGAGAGAGCGCAAAATATTCTGGTGGGCGTCGCGGTCGTTGGCGTTGCTCTCCTGTTTGCCAGAGTGCTTTCAAACTGGTGGACAAATCGGCTGGCTAATGAGATTGCCGATATACTTGAAGAAAGGAAACGAGTCGATCAATAATGAAATTTGGGCCGATAGAAACCGCCGAAGGCTTGGGCAAAGTACTTGGGCACAATATCGCCAACCATGACGGCAAGCGAATCCTCCGAAAGGGAAAAATTATTACGGGAGAGGATATCGAACTTTTGCAAACCCTTGGCCGAACCTCAATCTACGTTGCTGAACTTGAAAGAGATGATATTTCGGAAGACGAAGCTGCAGAGCGCATCGCGATCGCCGCGACCGGCAACAATCTGCGTCTTTCTTCACCCGCTACCGGCCGGGTAAACATCTTCTCAACTCAGACTGGTGTTCTCCGCGTAAATCTTGCCGGATTAAATAGGATTAATTCTTTTCAGGGAATAACTCTCGCGACTTTGGAGACAAATAGCATGGTCGTTGCCGGAAAAATGGCAGCGACCGTGAAAATTTTGCCTTATGCACTGCCCTCAGGCTCAATCACCTCAGCCGAAGAATTAACTACATTGGTATCACCAATATTACAGGTCGATGGTGTTTTATTGAAGCGCGTTGGTCTGATTCTCTCAGGCTCCTCTTCTGTTGAAGAAAGAGTTGTAAATAGCTTTAACAACTCTCTGCAACGCAGACTTAATTTGCTGGAAGCAGATATTGTTGATATTAGATACGTTCCATTGGAAGACGAAGCTGGCGAGCGCGAACTTTCCCTAAAAATCCGCGAACAAATTCAAAAAGGTTGTCAAATACTAATTCTTGCCGGTGAAACGGCGATCATGGATATGGAGGATATTGCTCCCAGAGCAGTAGTACGAGCTGGCGGCGAGGTAATATGCTATGGCGCGCCGGTTGATCCAGGCAATCTGCTCATGCTAGCTATGGTAGACGACACCCCGATTCTAGGGGCACCTGGTTGCGCCCGCAGTCCAAAGGCCAATATTGTGGATCTGGTTCTACCCAGATTGTTGGCTGGAGAGCGTCTAGCCCAGGCTGATATTGTACAGTTTGGTCATGGTGGGCTCTTGGAGGATGTTCCTGAAAGGCCATTACCTCGCAGTCGAATTACTTGAGCCAGACTCTCAATTTGAAATCGTTAAACATGCAATCCTAAAGTAAATATTTGGTCACTCGCGGTGAAAATTTTGTCTTGACGCCAGCTGGAACCATCTTGTTGCCCAGATATTAGATTGGGTATATAGTCCTCACCATGTTCGGCAGTATGCGGGTTACCGCATCTATGCTTACGGATCAAGGTCGCGTTCGGGAACATAATGAGGACTTCATTGATTGTCGCGAGCCTGAATCTCAGGAAGATCGCGACAAGAACGGTTGGCTATACATTCTTGCTGATGGTGTTGGGGGGGCCGACGCCGGTGAAGTAGCTAGTCAATATGCAACTGAACGTACCATAGTTCATTATTTTGCCAATGGGCAGGAAAATAATTGGGGACGCCGCCTTCGCCGGGCCATGCTAACAGCAAATACTGAATTACGTCAACTTTCTATGAAAGGTGACGAAAAAAAACGAATGGCTACGACAATGGTAGCCACTGTTTTCCACGATAGTCGAGCTACAATAGCGAACGTAGGTGATAGCCGAGGATATCATTGGCGGGATGGGCGTCTCCAGCAGATCACGAAAGATCAAAGCCTTGTTGCACGTTTGGTTGAAGAAGGGGCTATCACGGAAGAAGAGGCCCTTAACCATCCGCGAAAGAATGTAATTCTACATAGTATCGGCTCGGAAAATTCACCCGATATCGATCTTTATGAAATTGAGGTGATTCCCGGGGATCAATTAATTTTGTGTAGCGATGGCCTTACAAGGCATGTTACGGACGAGGAAATCAGCAACGCCGTTGATAACCTCAATCCAGAATTGGCTACGCAACACCTGGTTGGACTTGCCAATGATAGGGGCGGCGAGGATAATATTAGCGTAGCTGTCTTGCAAATTGGGGAGCAACCAGCTGATGTTGAATCCGATATTGCTTCTCTAGCGATCTCGAATGACGAGCCATTGGATCGAATGGTCCAGTCGCAATCGAAATTCTGGATTTACGTTACAATACTTGTCTTTATACAAATAATACTGATTATTTTAGTTCGGAATCTAGTCAACAGTTAACGCCTACGGAAACAGGCAACGTGCAAAATAATCTCAGGCAGGGATTGCCCGGTTGGCTTTCCCTGCTCTTTCATTTATGCGTGACCAAGTTGGAGTAAAAAATGGCTGATAAGTTAAGAATTGTCCCCCTAGGTGGATTGGGGGAAATAGGGAAAAACATGACCGTCATCGAATATGGCGAGGAAATAATTATTATTGATGCTGGCATCATGGTTCCCGAAAATGATATGCTAGGCATTGATTTAATTATTCCTGATTACAACTACATTCTAGATAGGACTGATAATGTGAGGGCGATACTAATCACACATGGGCATGAAGATCATGTTGGCGCCCTTAGCCATTTGATGCGGATAATTGATGCTCCGATATATGCTACCAAGCTAACGGCAGGCCTGATCAAAGGCAAGCTCAAAGAGAAGAAATTGGCGGGTCAAGTGACGTTAAAATTAATAGAAGCAGGGGATGTATTTCACATTGGTTCCTTCATGATAGAACCCTTCCATGTGACTCACAGCATCCCGGATGGTGTGGGCTATGGTATCACCACACCAGTTGGTCTTATCGTCCACACTGGAGATTACAAGTTCGATCACACCCCAGTTGATGGGTGGCCCCCAGATTTTGCTAAATTGGCAGATTTCTCGCAACGAGGCGTCCTTTGTCTTTTGGCAGACAGCACGAATGCGGACCGACCTGGATGGACGCAATCTGAAGTAGTGATCACAGAAGCCTTTGAAGAACTATTCGCCCAGGCTGAAGGTCGAATCATTGTCGCCACCTTTGCCTCTCTCATTTCTCGAATCCAACAAGTAGCCAATGTAGCCGCCCATCACGGTCGTAGACTGGCAATTACCGGCAGATCGATGCGAGACAATTCGCGGATCGCACGCGAGTTAGGTTACTTAGACATACCAGATGAGCTTTTGATTGATATTTCAAAAGCCAACGAATTGCCAGCAAATAAAGTGGCGATTTTGGCGACTGGCTCTCAAGGTGAACCCACCGCTGTTTTAGGTAGGCTAGCCACTGGACGGCATGCTAAGCTCAACATTGAAAATGGGGACACTGTCGTCTTATCAGCCCACCCCATTCCTGGCAATGAAGAGATGATCTACAGGATAATCAATCGGTTGCTACAGCGTGGAGCCAATGTGTTACATGAAGGGATTGCCAACGTTCACGTATCAGGACATGCCAGCCGCGAAGAAATGAAATTGCTAATTAATCTGGTAAAACCCAAATTCTTTGTGCCAGTGCATGGCGAATTGCGACACCTCAAAGCTCATGGCCAATTGGCGGGCGAGATGGGCATCCCAGAAGAGAATATCGCTGTCGTCGAGAACGGAACCGTTTTGGAATTGAGTGAGAATTCGATGGAAGTTGGACCGCGTATTCCAGGAGGTTATATCTTCGTTGATGGCATCGGTGTTGGAGACGTTGGACCGGCCGTCATGCGTGACAGAGAGCGATTGGCAAACAGTGGCTTTTTCATTGCTGTCGTAACGATCGATGAACATGGTCATGTATCAGGAAAGCCCGAAATCATTTCTAGGGGATTTGTTTATCTGGATGAATCCGACGATATCATGGAAGGAGCCAAAGAAGTAATCATCCAGACTGTGCGGGCAAGTGGTAGGAATCGCGATCAGATTTATAAACGCATCGAGGGAGCGTTGTCGAAATACCTTTATGCTGAAACGGGCCGCAGACCTATGGTATACACGATTGTCAAATGAGCCTTCAAACGATCGATGACCTTCAGATCGCTTTGCGCGATCAGCTTTACATAGCCAGCCGGGGCCTGGCTACCGCCATTTATCTGGCCTTAAAACTAAAACGCCCCCTGTTTTTAGAAGGGGAAGCTGGTGTGGGAAAAACAGAGGTGGCTAAAGTAATCGCCGGTCTGTTAGAAACTTCGTTAATTAGGTTGCAGTGTTATGAGGGTCTAGACGTTAACCAAGCCGTTTATGAATGGAACTACACCCGCCAGATGTTACATATTCGATTAATGGAGGCGCAAGGAGAAAAAACAAGAGAATCAGAGCTATTTGGTCCGGATTATTTGCTTCGCCGACCGTTATTGCAGGCGGTTGATGGTGAATTCGACAAACCGCCCGTTCTCCTGATTGATGAAATCGATCGCAGTGACGAAGAATTTGAGGCATTCCTGTTGGAAGTCCTCTCCGATTTTCAGATCACGATTCCCGAAATTGGCACAATATCAGCAAAGGAACCACCGATAGTTATACTTACTTCTAATCGCACTCGTGAAGTTCACGATGCTTTGAAACGCAGGTGTCTTTACTTTTGGATCGATTATCCTACTTTCGAGAAAGAGCTAGAGATCGTCCTAGCAAAAGTGCCGGAAGCACCGGTCACCTTGGCTCGACAGGTTACCGGATTTATACAGAATTTGCGTCAAGTTGAGCTGTATAAGATCCCAGGTGTCGCCGAGACGTTAGACTGGACGGCCGCTCTGGTTACCCTTGATCAAAATGCATTGGATCCTCAAGTAGTAGAAGACACCCTAGGAGTCATACTGAAATACCAGGATGATGTTGGCAAAATCCGAGGAGAGGCTGTTAGACAACTTCTGGATAACGCGCAGGGCACTAACCTGTGACATCAGATTCTAGTTCTAACGGACAGCTGCTACATAATCTAATGCTGTTCGGCCGAGTATTGCGAGGCTTGGGTTTAGATGTCAATACGGGGCGGATGATTGACCTGGTCCACGCGCTAGATCACATTGATATGGGTGTCAAAGCGGATTTTCGCTACGCTGCCAGGTGCTTGCTTGTCCATGATAAAGCGGATTTACCCATATTTGATCAGGCTTTTGAATTTTTCTGGCGTCGTATTGTCGATCAATCATTGGAAATTGATATGAGTGATTTCCAGAGACGGGATGTAGAAATTCAACACCCGGAGGCACCGGTCTTGTTGCCCATAATCCATGATTACCCCGCCGAAGACAATGAGGCTCCCTCGAAGGATGAGCTAGAACCTGTAGTAGAAGTTACTCGAACATACAGTAGCCGGGAATTACTAAGACAAAAAGATTTTTCCCAATTAACTGATGAGGAGCTAGTAGAGATTAGGCGGTTAATGGCCGAATTAATATGGCAACTAGGCGAACGACAGACTCGACGCTTCCGTCCTGGGAACGGAAACCAGATTGATATGCGGCGTAGCCTGCGGCAGAATCTGCGTTATGGCGGTGAACCGTTAAAATGGTCTTATCGACGGCCAAATCGTAAGCCTCGACCGCTGGTAACCATTGCAGACATAAGCGGTTCGATGGAGCGTTACACCAGAATCTTATTGCATTTCTTATATAGTTTAACCCGTGGGCTAAATCAGCCAGTCGAAGCTTTTGTTTTTAGCACCCGACTGACGCGAATTACTCGCAACCTAGTCAATAATGAAGTTGAAATGGCGATGACTGAAGTATCGCAAAGCGTGCCTGACTGGTCGGGCGGCACGCGAATTGGAGCAGCCCTAAGGCGCTTTAATTTTAAATGGGCCAGACGTGTGCTGAGTCGGGGTGCAGTCGTATTAGTGATTAGCGACGGCTGGGACAGGGGCGATCCACAACTATTGTCTCATGAGATAGCCCGATTGCAGCGAAGCAGTTTTCGTTTAGTATGGTTAAACCCTTTGCTAGGTTCACCAGATTATGAACCTCTGACGCGGGGTATAATGGCAGCCCTTCCCCATATTGATGACTTTTTACCAGTTCATAATTTGGCCAGCATCGAGTCCTTAGCCAATCACCTAACTCTCCTGGATGAACGAAGGCCAGTAAGGCAGCAAAGGGCAATGGTACAGTAACACAAGGCGCCTCAAGTTAGGAGAAATGATTATGCGAGATGTCATAAGCGATATCGATTCATGGTTAGAAAACGAATCGCCTATTGTCTTGGCTACCGTACTGGAAACTTGGGGATCAGCCCCAAGACGGGTTGGGGCCAAAATGGCCATGACATCAGAAGGTCAAATCGCGGGTTCTGTAAGCGGTGGCTGCGTTGAAGGAGCAGTTTTCGATTCGGGACTTGAGGTATTGGTATCTAGAACACCCCAGTTACTTTCCTTTGGCGTTGCTGATGAAACCGCTTGGGATGTGGGGCTGGCTTGCGGAGGAAGCATCGAAGTTTTCGTCGAGCCCCTTGATCCACAGGTCTACAACTTTATTCACGAACTTCTAGACGAAAATGAGTCTTTTGCTGTGGTTACCGTTATCGGAGGGCAAACCGACTTAGTCGGTAAAAAGCTCGTTGTTCAACGAAATGGTCGTGTTTTCGGTCATATTTCGCCAGATGTCGATGGAATAGCGGCGGCGGCGGCCAGGGCGACATTGGCTACGGATGAATCTGGGCGACATCGCTTGGCGATCCCCGATTCTGAGCTATCGTCTCTTGATTTTTTTGTAGAAGTTCTACAACCTGCACCAGCCCTTGTAACAATTGGAGGCGTTCATATCGCCATAGCCTTGACTAATATTGCCAGTCATCTAGGGTACCAAACCATCGTCGTTGACCCACGACGCGCCTTTGGCAGCGAAGAACGTTTTCCACAGGTAGATCAATTGATACGATCTTGGCCCCAAAAAGCTTTCGAACAGTATCAGATCACATCTTCGACGGCTATTGCCAGTTTAACTCACGATCCAAAAATAGATGATCCTGCTTTAAGCATTGCTCTTGCTAGTCCTGCTTTTTATGTCGGCGCCTTAGGTAGTCAAAGCACCCATGCAAAACGACGCGCCAGATTGCTGGCCAAGGGTGTACCGGCAGAGCGGCTGGATCACATTCATGGACCGATTGGTTTGGATATTGGCGCCCGATCGCCCGAAGAAATAGCTCTCTCCATTATGGCCGAAATTGTCGCTTCCAGAAACAAAGTCTAGATTTTGCTTAACAATAGTATCTGCGCCTTCGACCACTTGCGAACGGAATTAACGAGGTAAAGTTCGTCGCAATTATTTAAGTCATCTAGCAACAAGGTTCGTTCCCGGATCTCTCCATCTGCCAGAAGTTTTGCCCGATAGGTCCCAGCCAACAAACCTGAAGCCACTGGTGGTGTTACTAGTTGATCATCCAGACGCATGACGATATTAGCCGTCGTGGCCTCGGTAAGCTCCCCACGATCGTTCCACAATATCACGTCATCACAATCTTCATGTCCAACGCGTGCTTGCTCATAAACCTGACGGTTCGTCGTCTTGTGATATAGAAAGATGTTTTCTGGATTGACTGGTTCGAGGGCCAATCTTACCGTTTTGACCTCATTAATGGTCACTTCTAATAATGTTTTCTCGACTTCGATCGAACCATCTCGATTGAGTAATAATCTTATTCGATAAGGTTGTTCTTCCAGGTAATCGCTCGTCTCAAAAAGTCTTCGCTGGACGAGGTCGAGATCGATACGAAAACCGAAGTACTCCGCCGAATCGAACATCCTTTGCAGGTGCTCTTCTAACAAGAGATAGCCGTCAGTCGGGTTCCAGAGCAGCGTTTCCAATAATCGAAATTCTGGCTGTTTGTCAAATAGAATGCGGGCTTTTGTTTGACATTCAAAATATTCACCACTGGCGCCAGAATCCCATACAATACCTCCACCGACACCATACTCCGCCCGGCCATTTGTCAAATTTATTTGAACCGTTCGAATTGCCACATTGAATTGCGCCTGCCGTCCCGGAGCCAGATAACCGATGCTGCCAGTGTATAGGCCACGCGGCTTCGTCTCCAAGTTGGAGATGATCTGCATTGTCCGGACTTTAGGAGCTCCGGTGATAGAAGCGCAGGGGAACAAAGCCTTCAAAACATCAACAAAAGATGCGCTTGTTTTTCCCCGGACAGTTGAGGTCATTTGCCACAATGTTGGATAACGCTCAACATCGAATAGCCGGGTTACCTCGACGCTGCCAATGTCACAAACCCGTCCCAGATCATTGCGAATCATGTCAACGATCATGACATTCTCAGCTCTATTCTTTTCAGATTTTTGTAACCAGATAGCCTTTTCCTTATCTTCGTTCAGCGTTCGACCTCGGTCATTTGTTCCCTTCATGGGGCGAGCTATCAAGTCGTTACCATCCAACTGAAAGAAAAGTTCCGGAGAAGCAGAACATATGGCAAAAGGTCCAGTATCCAGGTAAGCGGCATAATCTGATTGTTGGGCCATAATGAGATCGAGAAACAGACCCCAAGGATCGCCAGAAAACTTAGAACGTAAGCGAAGGGTATAATTTACCTGGTATGTATCGCCGGCGGCGATATGCTCTTTAACCTGAGCGATTGAACGCTGATATTCCTGCCAATCTACTGACGTATTCCAAGAACTAATCGAATAATCAGAAGGCTTCCTCGAAAATTTGTATTCTTGAGGACGGCTGTATAAGCCGAACCATATGAGAGGTATCAAGCCAGCATTCTTGACTACCAATGCCCGATCAAAGGCGGGAGCAGCCTCGTAGGATATGAAACCCGCAGCGTATAAATTTCGCTCGTTCACCTGCTGCTCAACTTCTTTGATTAAAGGCAGCACTTCATCAATTTCTGTTGTCTGAAATACTCGGAGAGGATTTTCAAATCGCAGCCACCGAGCTCCGGAACAATCTTGTAGTAGTACCAATCCGGACATCCGGATCACCTCAAGCCCTTCAAGGCGCGATATTCGATCAAACAAAAATAGATTGGCCTCAATTTCGGAGATTTAACTATCAACTTCGCCTCTTTTCTTTCCCTTTCCCAAAGCAATCGAACGCTGGTAGGCGGCCCAAATACCACGGGATATTACTGTGCGCAAGCCCCCCTTCTCCATGTGATATAGCGCCTCTGCCGACGTGCCACCAGGCGAGGTAACCTGATTACGTAGCTCGGCAACGTGCTTTCCTGAACGATCGGCAAATTCGATCGATCCTCGCATGGTCTGCGTTACCAAGCGGCTAGCGACTCGCCGCGAGAAGCCCATATGAACACCTGCATCGATCATCGCCTCCATCAAGAGGAAAACATAGGCTGGGCCTGTTCCGCTCAATGCAGTTGCCATATCGAGATACTCTTCATCTTCTACGAATACTTCATCTCCTAAAGAGGCCAGTATTGCCTGCGCTTGCTTCGTTTGTGAATCGATTACTTCCGGGGTTACAGTCCAAACGGTGATTCCCTGTCCTATCTGGGCTGGCGTATTCGGCATTGCCCGCGCGACCGCGGCATGGGCTAATCCATTCGAAATATTCTTAATAGGCGAACCGGCAATGATTGACAGAACAAGATCCTGGCGGCGCAGATGTCCCCTTATTTCATGCATAACCTGATCAAGCACCTGTGGTTTAATCGAAAGTACAACGATTTGCCCTTCTTCGGCCGCTATTGTGTTATCTATGGTAACCCGAATAGCATGCTCTTTTTTCAACTGTTCCCCCCGCTTTGGCCGGGGACCCGATGCTATGATTTGTTCTGCCGGTACGATTTTTTTAGATAACAGACCACTTATCATCGCTTCGGCCATCGTGCCACTGCCTATAAAGGCGATGTTTTTCTCACTAAACATTCTGATCTCCGCTTATGATATTTAATAGGCAACCCTACAATCATCGCTCAAAGCTTTGTTCTCTCAGGGTAGCAGCCGCAAGTCGATTGTAATCTACCTGAACGCCTAAGCCATTAGCCGACGGGACATCTATCGTGCTATCGGCCGTATTGAGATAAAAATTAGGTATGGCAATATCCTCCTGATAATATCGTTCGGTGGCAGAGATATCACCT